>CAYNIH010000117.1:4476-7908 GCA_964397115.1 uncultured Roseivirgaceae bacterium
GTTCAGCAGCGGGTGTTGGGGTTGCGAAGTCTGGATAATCACCCGGCCGGGTTTGTCCTTGCGGCCGGCCCGCCCGCTTACCTGGGTCAGCAGTTGAAAAGCGCGCTCATACGATCGGAAATCCGGAAAGTGGAGCATCCGGTCGGCATTGAACACGCCCACCAGGCTTACCCGTCCGAAGTCAAGGCCCTTAGTTACCATTTGAGTTCCTACCAAAATATCGGTGTGGCCGGATTCAAATTCGCTGATAAGGGTTTCGTATCCGGATTTCGATCGGGTGGTATCCAGATCCATGCGCTGGATGGTGGCCTCCGGAAAATGTAATTGCAGCTCTTCTTCCAGTTTCTCCGTTCCGTATCCTGCGGCCAGCAACCGGACCGAGGAGCAGGATTGGCATTTGCCCGGCAGCGGTTCTTTATACCCGCAGTAATGGCACACCAGTGCATTTTTGTATTGATGATAGGTAAGGCTTACCGAGCAGTTGGTGCAACGGGGCACCCAACCGCAGTCTTCGCAGGTTAATGCTGGCGAATACCCCCTGCGGTTTTGAAAAATAATTACTTGTTCTTTCCGCGATAGCGTATCCTCAATGGCCCTGAGCAGCGTGGCGGTGAATTGTCCTTTGGTTTTCCTTTCCCTGCGTTCCCGCACCAGGTCGGCCAGCACAATTTCCGGCAGCCGGGCCTCGCCATAGCGGGTGTGCAGTTGCACCAGACCATATTTCTTTATCTGGGCCAGCCAGAGCGATTCCAGCGAGGGTGTTGCTGAACCCAGCAGCACGCGCGCATGGTGCATTTGGCCCATGACCAGGGCTACATCGCGTGCATGGTAGCGGGGGGCGGGGTCCTGTTGCTTATACGAGGTGTCATGCTCCTCATCAACAATAATTAAACCCAGGTTATCAAAGGGAAGGAATACGGCTGACCGCACCCCCACCACAAACCGGAAGGTGCCGTTGCGGATGCCCTGCCACACCTCTACCCGCTCGCTGTCGGAAAAACGGGAGTGGTAAACGCCCATTGTTTTTCCAAAAACTTTTTTCAACCGCTGGACAATCTGGGTGGTCAGCGCTATTTCCGGAAGGAGGTAAAGCGCCTGCGATCCGCTGTCGAGTGCTTTTTTTATCAGGCTGATGTAAATTTCTGTTTTTCCGCTTCCGGTGATGCCATGGAATAGGGTAGTAGCATGTTTTTCGAAGGATTGCATGATTTCATCACCGGCACGCTGCTGGTCAGCGCTCAACACGTTTTCCACCACTGCGAGGGGCGACTCTTCATTAAACCGCGATACAACAACTTCAAACTCTTCAAATACTCCGTGTTTGATTAATGTGTTGAGTGATGATTCGGATAATCCATCGTTTAGTAACCGTTTTCTGGAAAACCCGGCTTTGTTCCGGGTGATATCCTGAAGGATGGGTACTTCTTGCAGGTACTTTAGCACCAGTGCTTCTTGTTTGGGTTTTGCAGCAAGCGTATTGAACAGTTTGTGAAGGGCATGGTTTGATAGGTAATCGGCCGTTAACCGTATTTTTCGTTCCGTTTTAGGTTTGAATTTTTCGTTCACCTCTTCAACCAAAATGATCGCCTCTTTTCTTACGAGCGATTTCAAAACAGAGTAAATAACTTTTACACCCAGCAGCGTTGAAACCTCCGAGTAGGTAAGCGGTCCGTGCTGGAGTTGGTTAAGCAGCATTTCTTCTTTTGGTGTAAAATCGAACAGCGTTTCATTCCAATCGAATGCGGGATGAAGTTGTACTTTCGATTCGCTGGATAACCTCAGCCCGGAAGGAAGTGCGGCAGCGATTACTTCGCCCATGGTGCACAGGTAGTAGCCGGCCATCCACTCAAATAAGGCTAACTGAATGCGGTTTACTGCGGGTTCATCATCGAGCAATTCCAGCAGGTATTTTGCCTCGTAGTCTGTTGGTGGTGTTTGGTGTACCTGGCTGACAATACCGGTAAGGATTTTCCGTTCGCCAAACGGCACAATGGCGCGCTGGCCCGGGGCAATCAGTTCATTTAACCCGAGGGGTACCCGGTAGGTGAATAGTTTGGGTACCGGCACCGGCAGAATCAGTTCAGCAAATAGCGTAGTACGTTCCGCGGGTTGGGTAAAAAGTTCGTTCATGCGATGGGCTCCGGCAAATCTAACGTAATCGGATGCATTTTTTACCGCAGTTTTTTTATGGCCAAATGTTGTATGGCCGCTTCAGCGGAATGAACAGGTTGTTTACAAGTTTTGTCAAAACACACATAAATCGTGGTTTTATTGCCGGTTTTTTTTCCGTTCAGCAGGGGAAGATTGCCCGAACCGGTGCTGCCCATTATCAAAGCCATGGGATGATAGTGCTTTTTAAACTGATTTTTTAGCGCAACACATTCTGGCCCAACAAAGGCTATTTCGGCCAGGTCAGCATGAGCGGCCATCCAGGCAATTACCCAGTTGCTCATGTAATTGGGCTCGTTCAGGATCAGAACGGTCATTCCGTCCACCATGTTTTTTCCCATCGTTAGCCAATCCTGACGGTCATACAGTTTACCAAGGTGCAGCAGGTTCAGGGCCATGATACTGTTGGAGGCAGGGATTACGTTGTCGTACAATTCTTTTTTCCGGGCAACCAGTTGCTCGGCTTGACGGCCGCTAAAGAAGAAGTAGCCATCTTTCGGATCGTGGAAGTCGGTAATTACCTTTTCAGTAAACCGCGTTGCCTTTTCAAGCCAGTGTTCTTCAAACGTAGCTTCGTATAATTTAATAAAACTCTGGATGAGAAAGGCGTAGTCTTCCAGAAACCCCTCGGTAGTTCCGCGTTGGGTATTCCAGGTACGGTACACCGTTGTGCCTTCAATCAGGTGTTGTGCTAAAAAGTTCATAGCGCTGATTGCCCTTTCCAGAAAAACGGGATCGTCAAAGGCATGATACGCATCGGTTAGTGCGCAGATGGTCATGGCGTTCCATCCGCATAAAATTTTATTGTCCAGGCCGGGCGTTACGCGCTTGCTGCGGTGCTGCAACAGAAGCTCTTTTATTTTAGCCAGGTTTTGTGGGGGGCGCGTGCCGGTTGTGCGGTATAGGATATTGGTGCCGTGTTCCCAGTTTCCAGAAGGGGTTATGTTGTAATAAGCACAGGCTTCTCCGGAGGCATCTCTAAGTACTTCGGCAATTTCCTGATATGTCCATACATAAAATTTTCCTTCCACGCCTTCGCTGTCGGCATCCAGGGCAGAATAAAATCCGCCCTGGGGGTGGGTCATTTCGCGTTTTAACCATCCGAAGGTTTCGTAAACAGCTTCCCTGTACTCCGCATCACCGGTTACCTGGTAGGCTTCGGAGTACAGGCTCATCAGTTGGGCGTTATCGTAAAGCATTTTTTCAAAATGAGGCACAAACCATTCACCATCTACCGAATAGCGGGCAAACCCGCCTCCCAGT
>CAYNIH010000118.1:0-2531 GCA_964397115.1 uncultured Roseivirgaceae bacterium
CGGACTACCTGGCCACCGCGGTTTTTCGTAAATTTCTTGAGCATGCTTTCCAAAATCCTGATCGAAGAACAACGTGTGATGAAGGATGCCGTTAAGTTTTTTATTCAAACCGAGGTAAAAAATAAGGCTCGATGGAGCGAGTACACGGCTGTTCCAATAAGCAGCCGTATACCGCCTGAATTTTTGAGGCAAGAGGGTTTGTTCAACATGGTGGTAGTCCGCACCGGCAACAACGTAGTCGAACGGGCGGTAACTTCCGTTCACGATTAAACCCTTCACTTTAACCGCATTAAGTTCAATTTGTGTTACGGCAGCGTTTAATTCGATGGTAACCCCAAGTTCGCTGGCCACTTGCAGCATCCCTTCAATGATTTTATGCATGCCTCCCTGAGGGTACCAGGTGCCAAGCGCCATGTCGGCATAATTCATCAGGCTGTAGAGGGCAGGGGTTTTTTGAGGAGTTGCACCTAAAAATAAAACCGGGAACTCCAGCAGTTGAATAAGTTTTTTCTCCTTAAAGTACTTCCTGACATAGGCGGACAGTGATTGGAATACGTGAAGTTTGAATGCCCCGGTGATCAGTTTTAAATCGGCAAATTCAAGCAGCGATAAGCCTGGTTTATAAACCAACTTGTTAATCCCTATATCGTACTTGTACTTTCCTTCTTCAATAAATTTCAGCAGGTTATTGCCGCTTCCCGGCTCAAGTTTGTCGAACAAGGCACACAGCGCTTCAATACCGGCAGGAACATCAAGGTAGTCATTGGCAGCGTAGTAGATGCGGTAGGAGGGATCCAGCCGTTCAAGTGTGTAGTAATCGGAAGGTTTTTTTTCGAAGGCAGCGAAGAATTTTTCGAAAACATCGGGCATCCAATACCAGCTTGGGCCCATGTCGAAGGTGAATCCCTGCGCTTCAAACTTTCTTGCGCGCCCGCCCGGGGAACTGTTCTTTTCAAATACCGTTACCTCGAAGCCGGCTTTAGCCAGGTGGCATGCTGCAGATAACCCGGCAAAGCCGGAACCGATAACGGCAACTTTTTTCACACGGTGCCCTGATTAAAATGAGTTACCAAAATACTCAATATCCTGCAAGGCGGCTCTGGATTTCTTTACGCGCATGGAAAATCCGGTTCTTTACTGTGCCAATGGGTATGCCCAGGTGCTCGGCAATTTCGTGGTACTTATAGCCGGAGGTATGCATTTTAAAAGGAACCAACAGTTCTTCGCGCAACTGGTTTACATGGTTCCAGATGTCTTTGTATTCGTAATTTGCCCCCGGACTATTGAAGGTGTGGGTATCTTCAACATTCAGGTAATACAACTCCTTGGTGTCATCGTGCGATGTTTTTGCACGCTGGTTTTTCCGGTAGTTGTTGATAAACGTGTTTCGCATAATGGTAAACAACCATCCCTTCAGGTTGGTGTCTTCCCTGAACTTGTTGCGATAGGTGAGGGCCTTAAGAATGGTGTCCTGAACCAAGTCGTTCGATTCTTCGCGGTTTGTTGTAAACCTGCGTGTAAACGCCTTTAATGTGCTTCGCATACTGGCAATCTGGTAGTCGAATTCGAGGGCTGACATGGCTTAAATTTGTTTAATTTTTGATTGAATTTGTTAAACAATTATAGCCGTCATTACGTGATTCTGTGCCTAAATAGAAGGTTTGTTTAACAGATTTGTTGAAAAAGGCAGTTCCACGGATTTTTTACATCCTTCCGTTAAACAAACTTTTATGCTCTGGAAAGAATACCAGCCAGTTCGGTGGACTTATAGATCACTTTGAAATTCCGGGGCACGATAAAGGCCGTGTTGCGCAGGGTATTGCCCGATGCAATAATGGTGGACTTGGCAAATTCGTGAGCCATTTTTTCAACGTAGGCTTTAACCTCAGCAGCCGCTGGTGTAGACACGAACGCAGTAATTACAAAGTCTGGTTTGTGAATGTCGTAAACCGCTTTCAGGTCATTAAAAGGAACGGATTGCCCCAGGTAATAGGTGTAGATACCCAGGCTTCGGGCGATATAATTAAAAAAGAGCAATCCGAACTCATGAAACTCTCCTTCCGGCAGAAAGAGGATGGCCTTCCGGCCGGTTGTAGGGGGTATGGGTAGCGAGGCGCAAGCCACAATGAGATGCTGGCGGATGAGGTTGGAGATAAAATGTTCCTGGGCGGGATTTACCGATCCGGCTTGCCAAAGTACTCCTATTTTTTCGAGGAACGGATAAATAACTTCTGTAATGGTACGTTCAAACCCGTAGCGTTCCGAAAGATTGGAAATGATTTCATTGAATTTAACCTCATTCATATCCACCATAGCAATTACCAGTTGGTCGAGGTAAATTTCGTTTGGTGATTTCTGAATGCTGAGTTCGGTGATCTTCTGGCTTATTTGTTCGGGAGTCATCCGGGCGATCTGAGAAATTTTAAGCCCCTGGTTGTTCAACAGGGCCACGTTGATGATCCGTTTCAAATCTTCATCGGAGTACAGGCGGATGTTTGTGCCCGTGCGCTCGGGCGTAACGATGCGATGCC
>CAYNIH010000118.1:2541-7696 GCA_964397115.1 uncultured Roseivirgaceae bacterium
TTTCAAGTTCTTTAATGGAATATTGACCCATAATGCGTTAAAACATCCTTAACAAAATATTGTTTAAATCGGATTCCGAAAGTAGCGAAAAACTACCTTGTACCATGACGCATGCCGATCTGATTCAAAAAGCTAAGGCCTGGTTCGATTCAAAAGGGTGGAAACCTTTTCCGTTTCAATATCAGGTTTGGCAGGCTTACCTGTGCGGGCAGAGCGGGTTAGTAAATGCCCCTACCGGAAGCGGAAAAACCTACTCGCTGGTGGTACCCATTCTCTTGGAGTTTATAGCCCAGCATCCCCAATCCCCGAACAGGAAATTCAACGGCCCGCAAGCCATCTGGATAACACCCATCCGCGCCCTGGCCAAAGAGATTGAACTGTCGGCAACCCGGGCAATTACAGGACTGGGGTTAAACTGGACGGTGGCCGTACGTTCGGGCGATACGTCAACGAAGGAGCGTACGCAACAAAAATCAAAGCCGCCCGAGTTGCTCATCATCACACCGGAAAGCCTGCATTTACTTTTAACACAAAAAGGGTACGCAGATTTTTTCAGGCACCTGAAGGTGGTGGTAGCCGATGAGTGGCACGAATTGGTCGGCTCTAAAAGGGGCGTGCAGGTTGAGCTTGCCCTGTCGCGATTAAAAACCGTCTCGCCCGGTTTAAAAGTGTGGGGAATATCGGCTACCATCGGCAACCTGCAGCAGGCTGCAGCAATTTTACTCGGCATGCTACCTCCTGCAGCAAACCAAAAACAGGCACGTATTATCCGTGCCAATACCAAAAAGCAGGTAGAGGTGCTTTCCATTTTTCCCGATGCAGTGGAGACTATGCCGTGGGCAGGTCACCTTGGCATTCAGTTACTCGATAAGGTGGTAGACATTGTAAAGCAAAGTTCCAGCACGCTCATTTTTACCAATACCCGTTCCTTCGCTGAAATCTGGTACCAGAAAATGCTCGACAAGGCGCCCGAACTTTCCGGCTTGGTGGCTATGCACCATGGCTCCATCAGCAAAGAAATGCGGCACTGGGTGGAAGACCAACTGTATGAAGGAAAACTGAAGGCTGTAGTGTGCACATCAAGTCTTGACCTCGGTGTTGATTTCAGTCAGGTGGAAACCGTTATTCAGGTAGGCAGCCCGAAAGGCGTAGCGCGTTTCCTTCAGCGTGCCGGCCGCAGCGGGCACCAGCCCGGTGCCGTTAGCCGGATTCATTTCGTGCCCACCCATTCACTGGAATTAATGGAAGCAGCCGCGTTGCGTGCCGCAATTGAAAAAGGAATTGTGGAAGAACGGGTTCCGTACATCCGTTCTTTTGATGTGCTGATGCAATACCTGGTAACGCTGGCGGTATCAGACGGATTTTATCCCGATGAAATTTTGAACGAGATAAAAAAGACGTTCAGCTACCACACCATTACCGATGAGGAGTGGGCATGGCTGCTGAATTTTATCACCACCGGGGGCGACTCGCTGCAGGCGTATGATGAATACCGGAAAGTGATTATTGAAAAAGATGAGCGCTACCGGGTTGACAGCCGGCCCATTGCCCAGCGTCACCGCTTGTCAGTGGGCACCATTGTAGGCGATCCATCACTGAATGTTAAACTCATTTCCGGTAAATACCTTGGCACCATTGAAGAGTACTTTATCTCGCGCCTGAACACGGGCGACACGTTCTGGTTTGCCGGCCAGGTGCTGGAACTGGTGCGCATTAAAGATATGGATGCCCAGGTGCGCAAGAGCAAACGCAAATCCGGACTGGTGCCTTCATGGCAGGGGGGAAGGATGCCCCTTAGTTCGCAGTTGGGTGAACTCATACGCAACAAACTTGATGAAGTGAAAACGGGAAATTGCCATGATGCCGAACTCAGATTTTTAGAGCCACTGTTTTCGTTGCAACAGCAGCGATCATACCTGCCGGGTAAAGGCGAATTTTTGATTGAGTACATCGAAACCGGTGAAGGCTATCATGTGCTGATGTACCCGTTCGAAGGCCGTTTTGTGCACGAAGGACTTGCCGCGTTGGTGGCGTATCGCATTGCAAAGATCAAGCCCCTTACCTTTTCTATTGCCATGAACGATTACGGCTTTGAATTGCTCAGCGATCAGGAGATACCCATTGAAGAGGCCGTTGAAACCGATGTGCTGGGCAGCGAAGGGCTTATGAAAGACATACAGGCCAGCATGAATGCCACAGAAATGGCCCGGAGAAAATTCCGCGATATTTCCGCCATTGCCGGATTAGTTTTTAAGGGTTATCCTGGTAAGCCGGTGAAGGACCGCCACCTGCAGGCTACTGCGCAATTGTTTTTTGATGTGTTTCATGAGTATGAGCCACACAACCTGCTGTTCCGTCAGGCATACGAAGAGGTGATGGATTTTCAACTGGAAGAAGCCCGGTTGCGTAGTGCGCTGGAGCGCATCAACCAACAGAAAATATTTATTACCCGGCCCGATAAACCCACACCGTTTGCATTCCCGATTATGGTTGACCGCCTGCGCGAAAAACTTACCACCGAGCAACTGAAAGACCGCATTGCCCGCATGGCGGTTCGGTTTGCGGAGTGAAGGCGACAGGAGTGGGCAAGCTGTGCTTAAATTCAGATAATAAAAGTTGTCGAATTAATTCCGGTGAGTACCAAACCAATTAATCATTAAGACTAAATTTAAGGGAGGTTTAGTTAATGCGTGTATTGCTCATAGAAGATGAACCGGCTGTCGCCTCCTTCATACGGAAAGGATTGGAGGAAAACAACATCCTGGTCGTTCAGGCCTTTGACGGGGCCACTGGGCTTACCCTTGCCTTGCGCGAAGAGTTTGATGTCATCATCCTTGATATTGTAATACCCGGCATGAACGGCCTGGAGGTATGCCGCCAGTTACGGGCTCAGCAGGGAATGAAAACACCCATCCTGATGCTTACTGCCCTTGGCACCACCGAAGATATTGTTGACGGGTTAACAACCGGGGCCGATGATTATTTACCAAAGCCATTCAAGTTTAAAGAACTGCTGGCCCGGCTGAATGCGCTGGTACGGAGAAAAAAAGCGGTGGACCAGGTACTTACCGTGGCCGACCTGGAATTGCACCGTGCCTCAAAGGAGGTTTTTCGTGCCAAAAAACCCATTGACCTTACCGCCCGAGAATTCAGGCTGCTCGAGTACCTGCTGATAAACAAGAACCGGGTGCTCTCCCGCAGCGATATCCTGGAGAATGTGTGGGACATTAACCACGACTTGGGCACCAACGTGGTGGATGTGTACATTAATTACCTGAGGAAAAAAATTGATGCCGATTATGGCAAGCCCCTTATTAAAACCATTGTAGGCATGGGCTACGCCATTAAAGACCTTGACCGTGAAACTTAGGGATAAACTAACTTTTTTCTTTAGTCTGGCGGCTGCTCTGCTGCTGCTGCTGTTTGGCCTTTCGGTATATTTTTTCTCAGCCCAATACCGGAAAACAGAATTTTATAACCGCCTTCAGAAACGCGTTGATATTACCGAAAAGATGTTCCTTGAAAAGGAAACGTTTACCCCCGAATCCTACGCGCTCATACGCGACCAGTTTCTCAATACCCTTCCGGAAGAAACTGAGGAGGTTATCCCACTGTCGGATAACTGGAAACAGAAACTTACGGTTGCCTATCCTAATGATTTTCTGGCTGCGCTGCAGGAAAACGAAGAAGCCTATTTTTTTGAGCACGATCGGCAGGGTGCCGGCCGGATCTTTCATTTAACCGGTGGCAACTATGCGGTGTTGATTACCGCGGTGGATAAAGTGGGCATCAACCTGCTGGCTAACCTGCAAACCATTCTGGTGCTGTCTATTGCGATTGGTATTATTATCATGACGTTGATGAGTCGCTACCTTTCAGGTCGCATCCTTCAGCCGATTTCCGAAAAAATTAAGAAAGCCGATACGATCAGCGCCAAAAACCTGCACGAGCGCCTGCGGGTATTTAACCCCGATGATGAAATGGGCCAGTTGGCCATTGCCTTTAACCGGCTCCTCGACCGCATTGACCTGGCATTTAATGCTCAGAAACTTTTTGTAGCCAATGCCTCTCACGAAATCCGTAATCCGCTTACCGCTATTATTGGTGAGACCGATGTGGCGTTGGAGAAAAACAGAAGTGTAAACGAATATAAAGAGGCCCTGACGAACATTCAGGCCGAGGCCGAGCGGCTAAACCGATTGGTAAATAACCTGCTGCAACTTTCGGCTGTGAGCTCAAACCCGCAGGAGATTAAACACGAGGAGTTTTCGGTTAATGATCTGGTTGAAGAGGCTATAGGAATGTTCCGTGCCATGAACATCGAATTCAGGTATAAACTTTCGCTGAGTCGCCACAACCCGCGTATTTACGGAAGCAAAAACCTGCTGCAAACAGCCCTTGTTAATTTATTCGATAACGCCTCAAAATTTTCAGGCAATGCCGAAGTAACCATTTCAGTTGCCATGGTGCGTGACGGGGTGGAGATAAGCATTGTCGACCAGGGTGTGGGCGTACCCGAAGAGGATATTCCGAAGATAACCCAACCGTTTTTCCGATCGGAAAACGTACGAAAAATTCCCGGTACCGGTATCGGTATCCCTTTAACCGTGCGGATTATTGAATTACACCATGGCCGGTTCGAAGTCACTTCAACCCTCAACCAGGGAACCCTCGTTAAACTGGTGTTGCCCTGTGTGTAAGGCTGAAGCATTCTAATCAGTTTTTAATTCCCTTTTAATTCCATCCTAATACCCGCACAATAGCTTTAAGCCTTGATTTATAGAATTATAGAAGATGAAATCAGGTTTACTGCCACCTACAGGTTTTTTTGCCAACATTAAAAGCGACTTTCCGGCCGCCATGGTGGTATTTTTTGTGGCTGTACCCCTGTGCCTGGGTATTGCACTGGCCAGCGGTGCCCCGCTTTTTGCGGGTATCCTTGCCGGTATAGTAGGCGGCATTGTTGTGGGGGCCATCAGCAACTCCAGCCTTGGTGTTAGCGGCCCGGCAGCTGGCTTAACGGTAATTGTACTTTCTTCCATTCAACAACTCGGTACATTCGAACTCTTTCTGCTTGCCGTTGTGCTTGCCGGCTTGTTTCAGATTGTGCTGGGTGCAGTGCAGGCCGGTATCATCGGGTATTATTTTCCTTCAT
>CAYNIH010000119.1:0-7639 GCA_964397115.1 uncultured Roseivirgaceae bacterium
ACCGTGCATTTTAAAAAGCAGGCAGTAGCTGTCACTTAGTTCCAGGCTAACACTCCGGTCGTTAAGAAACTGCCTGACGGAAATTACCCGGCAACCGATGATTTCCGGAAACAGGTCAACGCTGTTTTTCCGTGCTCTTCTGAAATCCTCCGGAAACGACAGGCAGCAAAAGTGTGGTTGTACCGAAGCGCGAATGAACAACGCCCGTGCCGGAGTTTCAACCTGCAACATCAGTTCATCGGCATGCTGGCTAAAGCATTGCGAAATCACCCCACCGGTAAGCCGCGGGGCAACCGTTGCAGTTAGCTGGCGTAAAAAATAATAGTTGTTGTGCACTGCTACCGGATTGTAAGCTGCAGGCCATCGTAGGCCAACGAGATTTCTTCGGGCAACTCTTTTTCAACGGTGCGCTGTGGTCCCAGCCTATGGCTGATGTGGGTGAACCATGCCTTTTCAGGATTGATTTTTCGTACCATCCGGATGGCCTCATCGAGGTTGAAGTGGGAGATATGCGGCTCGCGTTGCAGCGCATTGAGCACGAGGTGAGTCACGCCCTTCAGTCGTTCAAAGGTCTCATCCGGGATAAAGTTCGCATCAGTAATGTAGGCGAAGTTGCCGATGCGGAAGCCCATTACCGGAAGGTTAAGGTGTAAAACGGGCAACGGAATGATGTGAACCCCGTTAACTGAAAATGGATCGGTGGTAATTGGCAAAAGGGTAATCCGCGGCAGGCCCGGGTAGTTGTCGGGCCCGAATATGTAGGCAAAATCGGTTTGAAGCTGTGCCAGCGTTTCTTTCATACCATAAACCGGCATGGTAATCTTTTGTTTGAAGTTGTAAGCCCGCACATCGTCAAGGCCGGCCGTATGGTCGCGATGGGCATGGGTAAACAAGAGCGCATCTACCCGCTGGATATTTTCGCGTAGCATCTGCTGGCGGAAATCGGGGCCGGTGTCAATGACCAGGCTAAGGGTATCGGTTTGGATGTGAACGGAGGAGCGAAGCCGCTTATCGCGATAATCAACCGAAGCACACACTTCGCATGAACACCCGATGACGGGTACGCCCTGGGAAGTGCCGGTGCCGAGAAAGGTAACCTTCAAGCTTTTACTTCTGTTTGTGTAAGTTCTTCGTACAGCCGCAGGCTTTTTTCCGAAAAGCGCGACTTATCCAAGTCAACCGATTTCAGGATGTCGAGCAAGGCATTGATTTTTCCTTCGGTGGTATAGAACTTATTGACAATCATGATTTTCTGATCGCGCAGCAGGCAGTACCCCGATTTGAAGTTCCCCTTTTCGTAGCGCAGCGTATAATCCGATTCGGCCAGCAACTCCTCCAACTTGTTAAGAAAAGGTACGGTGTATTTAATCATACGGGATTGTTTGGTGCGAAGATAAGGGATAACTGCAAATCGTGGGCATACAACCGATCTTCACACCGGGTTTGTACTTTTGCACGTGGACCTGGCATTAAAAAAACTGATTGTGCTGGTGGGGCCAACGGCTTCGGGTAAAACAGCCCTTGCCATAAAACTTGCCCGGCACCTGAACACGGAGATTATTTCAGCTGATTCGCGGCAGGTGTATAAAGAACTTACTATTGGCACCGCAAAACCCTCGGCAGACGAACTGGCCGCAGTAAAACACCATTTTATCAATTCCCTTTCCATACATCAGGATTATGATGCCGCTACCTTTGGCGATGAGGCCTACGCCTGCCTGCTGCGGTTGTTTGAAAATCACGATGCCGTGATTTTTTGCGGTGGCTCCGGGTTATACGTTAAGGCATTGCTGGAGGGCTTCGATGACATACCCGAAGTGCCTGACGAAATCCGGGATGAACTTGCTGATCGGTATGCTGAGCACGGACTGGCCTGGCTGCAGGCAAAAATGAAGGAAGTTGATCCGGCAGGCTGCGCCACAATGGATGTGCAAAATCCTCAACGGCTGCTGCGTGCCATTGAAGTAAAACTGGCCACGGGCAGGTCCATCACAGCGTTTCATAAAAAACAGAAGCGCCAGTTGCCTTTTCAGGTAACTAAAATCGGACTTGAAGTTGACCGTGCTTTGTTGTACCAGCGCATTGATAACCGCATGGACGCCATGATTGAATCCGGATTGTTTGAGGAAGCCAAAAGCCTTTATCCTTACCGGGCGAAAAACGCCCTCCAAACGGTTGGCTACCAGGAAATTTTTGATTTTATGGATGGGAAGTACAGTCGTGAGGAGACCATTCGCTTATTAAAGCGCAATTCACGAAGGTATGCAAAGCGACAGCTTACGTGGTTTAAACGCGATGAGGAAATAGCTTGGATGAATCCGGATAAGGTTGAGGAAATCATAAAGTTGTATACTGGATCCTAGGTGCTTGCGCGGGAATCCGGTAACCGGCATCTTTAGCCGACTTAAAATTAAAACAAGAATTCGCGAAGCACGGTAAACACAATGAATAATAAGGTTCTGATAATTACCTACTATTGGCCGCCAAGCGGAGGCAGCGGGGTGCAGCGGTGGCTGAAGTTTGTAAAATACCTGCCGCAACTGGGCTGGGAGCCGTTTGTGTTTACGCCTGAGAATCCATCGGTTGAGTTAAAAGACGATTCGCTGCTGGCCGATGTTCCGCCCGAGGCGGAGGTGATCCGGCTGCCCATTTGGGAACCGTATTCCTTTTATGCCCGCCTTACCGGTTTAATACGTGGAAAGAAAATAGCATCTGCCGATTATGTTTCTACCGGAAAGAAATCAGTTGTGCAAACCCTGGCCGCCTTTATTCGTGGTAACTTTTTTATTCCCGACCCCAAGATTTTCTGGAAACGCCCTGCCGTACGGTTCCTTCACGATTTCATTCAACATAATCACATCAGAACGATCATTACCACCGGTCCGCCTCATTCCATGCACCTTATCGGCATGGAATTAAAAAAGAAAAACCCTTCGCTAAAATGGGTGGCCGATTTTCGCGATCCCTGGAGCCGGTGGGACTTGCTTGACACCCTGCACCTGACCTCGCTGGCCCGTGCACGCCACCGGCACCTCGAACAACGGGTGATAGCTATTGCCGATTGCGTGCTTACTGTTACCCCGCATTATGTAAACTGGTTTAAGGAAGCCGGAGCCAGAAAAACTGTTTTGATTACCAATGGGTATGACGAAGATGATTTTCAGGGCTTGGACTATTCAAAAGGTAATCGCTTTACCGTTCGCCATTTGGGTGTTGTGGATGAGTTGCGCGACCCGCTGCCGTTTATGCTTGCGGCACGTGAAGCGGTTAATGAAAACGAGGAATTGTCAACCGTATTAACCATTGAATTTGTTGGCCAGGTAAACAGCGCATTCCGCACCTGGGTTGAAGCCGATGGGGTGCTGAAAAAAATCACGGTGTTCAGAAACCCCGTACCACATAGCCGGCTGGTGGAGGTGTACAACCAAACCGATGTGTTGTTGCTGGTGCTTGCCAACAGTGCCATTGCTGCGGGTAACATTCCGGGTAAACTGTTTGAGTACCTCGGGGCCAAAAGGCCAGTATTGGGCATTGGTCCGGAACAAGGAGATGCTGCCGTAATTATTCGCAACGCAAAGGCAGGCGTAGTCATCGAACGCAACAACTCGCAGGCTATTAAAGAGCAGTTGCTTGGATTATACTCAATTTGGAAGAATAACACCGGAACAGCGGGGGTAGGCATTGAATCGTACAGCCGCAAATCGCTCACGGCAAACCTTGTAGCGCTGCTCAATTCGCTTTAGGTTTTGTATGTTGCGCTGAATTTTACCGGAATTGATCAGCAGGCAGTTCATTAAAAGTTCCTTTATCTACACCGTAGCCGGCACCTTGCCCCTGGCCAGCGCGGTGGTGTTATTGCCGTTTTACGTGGCCTACCTTTCAACCGAACTGTTTGGAGCGCTGGCCATCTACCTGGCGCTGTCCATGCTGGTGCAAATCCTGGTAACGTTCAGCTTTGATACATCGCTGTATGTTCATTACCATGATTTTAAGGCAGATAACGAAAAACTCTCCACTTTCATCGGTTCGTGTTTCAGTCTTATGCTCCTGCTTGGTGCAGGCGCGGCAGGTATGGCCGCATTAACCGGTGAGTTTGTTTTTGGGAAACTGTTTAACAGCCAAAGCAGTCTTGCTTTTTTTCCGTATGGCTTCCTTGCAGTCATAACGGGGGTGTTTCAGGCGTTGTTTAAAGTAAATACCAGCCTGCTTCAAAGCCGGGAGCAGCCCACCCGGTTCTTCTGGGCTAACCTGATCAATTTTACGCTTATTGCGTTGCTTACTATTGTTGGTCTAAAGCTATTCCCGAACAACCTGGCCGGCCCGGTGGGCGCACGGGCCGTTGCTGCCGCGATTTCGGGCATCGGGGCGCTTGTCAGGATTTACGCTGAGTTTGGCTTGCGGTTTAATTTTCCGCTGCTGCGATCAACGTTTGGTTTTAATGCCTACTCATTTATTTATCAGCTCGAGGTATGGGCAGTGAACTATCTCGACCGCATGCTGATGGTATTCTTTTTACCGATTGATAAAGTGGGCGTTTATGACTTTGCCTTTAAGTGCATGTTGGTGGTGGAGTTTACACTGAACGGACTTTTTAATTCGTTTTTTCCCAAAGTGATCAGCAAAGTGGCCGATCAGCACCCGAAAGGAACCACCATAGAAATTAACCGGTATTACCATGGCCTCACGGCTGCAGCCGTGCTGCTGGTAGCCTGTTGCATTTTTATGTTTCCCATTATCCTTGAATTTGTTCGGATTAAATCAGGCTACACCGAAGCCCTCGCTTTAATGCCCTTCATCGGGATAATTTATTTATTGAAGCCACTGCGGTTGTATGCGGCAATGCCTTACTCGGTACTGAAGTACACCCGGCCACTTCCTGTTTACTACCTGGTGGTAGTTGCTGTAAAGGTTTTGCTGATTTTTTTGGCAGTGCCGGCATTGAATCTGTATGGCGTAATCCTCGCTTCAGCAGTTGCATTGGCGGTCGAAATTCTGTTGCTTTTTTGGGGCAGCCGAAACCGGTTCACCTTTGCTTACCTGAATAGCTACAAACTGATGGTATTGCCGGTGATTTTTGGAGCGGTTATCCTGCTGGCAGAATTGCTGCATCTTCCGATAAGGTTGCATCTTCTACACCTGATGTACATCGTACTCGGCTTATTGCTTTTATTTTGGGTGTACCGCAACGAGTTCCGGTTGATTGACCCGATGCGATTAATCCGATGAGCATGGCTTTACAAAACAACCACCGGCCTGTTGTACTGCACTACAATTCGCGCTACCTGCCGTTAACCGAAAACTGGATCTACAGCATCTTGCGGCATCACCGCACGTTCGATCCGGTTTTTATTACCCGCAAAACGCAACACCTTAACTTGTTTCCACTTGAAAAAATTTTTTCATTGGACCACTTAAATCAGGCAGCGCAAGTGCTGCAATTGATCTATTCAAAACTCGTGGGCTACATACCTTTCTTTTATTCGGTTTGCAACGCATCAGGGGCATCGGTGCTGCATGTGCATTTTGGCTACCAAGGAATAAAGTTGCTGGGACTAAAAAGAAAAGCCGGCCTTCCCATGGTGTGCAGTTTTTACGGTGACGATGCTTACCATTATCCGCTTAAGCCGGGAGTAATCAACAAATACCGGAAACTGTTTGCTGAAGCCGATCGGATTCTTGTACTGGGACCTGCCATGAAGAGCTACCTTGTTGGCCTTGGCTGCCCTGAAGAAAAAATCCGCATTCATCACCTCGGGATAGACACCAGAGCAATTGCCTGCAAGCCCCGTCACCAAAAGCCAAACGAGCCGGTACGGTTTATGACTTCCTGCAGCCTGCTTCCGAAAAAGGGAGTGGGGCTTGCCCTGCAGGCCTTGGCGGGATTGAAGGATCGGTATGCCTTTACGCTCGATTTAGTTGGCGATGGCCCACTTCGTCAGTCGCTGCAGGAATTGGCTGTTGCCTGCGGCTTGGCCGACCGGTTAACCTGGCACGGTTACCGGCCTTATTCGTTTGTTATCGAGCAAATGTACGAATGCGATGTGTTGATTCAGGCCAGCCTCACCACAGCGGATAACCGCAAAGAGGGCACACCGGTAGCCATCATGGATGCCATGGCCACCGGTATGGCCGTGGTGGCAACCCGGCATTCCGATATACCTGAAATTGTTGAGGAAGGCGTTACCGGCTTGCTTGCCGAAGAGAATGATGTTGAAGGGTTACGGAAGTGCTTTCAGCAAATACTTGAAAATCCGGAGCTGATTGAGAAATTCGGTTTGCGTGGCCGCGAAAAAGTTGAACGCGAGTTTAATGTTGAAGCGCTTACGGGGCAACTGGAAATGCATTACCGGGAGTTGATTGATCGTCAGGCTGCGCCTTAGCGTGTGAGACCTTGATTAATAAACACCAGGTTTTCTCCTTTCACTTTTTGGGAAAAGTTATACGGCCGAAGCGCCTCAACTACTGCTTCCGAGCAACCCGGCTTCATCCGGTCGTGCAGTTCAATCACCAGGCATTTGGTAACGCCAAGCCAGCGGGTATCGCCAGTGAAAATTTCTTTTTCACTTCCTTCAACATCTATTTTAAGGATGTCAATAGAGGCAATGTGGTATTGTTCAATAAGTTTTTGAAGCGTGATTGCCCGTATCGTTGCACCAGTGCCCGTTGACTGTTCCACCATAAACCCGCGCAGGCCGTATCCGCGGTCGGTAATTTCCATGTTGGTTTCTTCATGCCAGAGGGCGGCCTGTAATGCCCTGATGGTTGGATTATGACTTACATTTTTTTGCAACAGCAAAAAATTCTCCGGCTCCGGCTCAAGCGAATAGATGGTTGCCTTGGGGTAGCGGTGTGCGAAGAACAGCGAAGTAAAACCAATATTCGCTCCGGCATCAATGATGATATCGGGTTGAAATGGCAAGTCTAGCGCATACTCTTCCCGCAAAAAAATCTCTCTAAAGGTGGTGAGGTCGGCCGTACCCGGCCGGTAATGAACGGGGTGGGCGTAACCCGGCAAGTTCAATACAGACTTCTTCAACAGTTTAATCTGCACATAAACTGACAGTCCGCCAGCAACGCCAAATTTTTGAATGCACTTTCTGAAAAACCAGAACATCGGCTCAGGCTGTTTTTTCAACAATCATAAAGTAGCCAAGCGGGTATGCCTTGCCGGTTTTGGCCGAAAGTTGTTTGCCCCACCGGGTTGTAACACACCACAGGCATAGCGATTGTACAACCGAAGCCAGGGTGTTTCCTATGAGCGGAATTTTTGCAAGCATTTTAGCGTACAAATCGGCCAGTACGAGCGGGAGCCCGCCAAAACTTTGTAGTTCAACAACCCGCAGTTTGTTTTGTGAAGCAAACTTTTTCAAACTGAATTCGGTGTAGCGAAAGTAATCATGGGGCGCTTCGTGAATTTTGTAGAGGAAGGGCACGCTCACCAGCATTTTTCCTCCGGGCTTCAATATCCGGGTCAGCTCCGCCCACAGCTGGCCGGGTTCGGCTATGTGCTCCAATACTTCCGACAGGATAATCGTATCGAAGCGGTTGTCGGGAAGGGGGAGGGGTTTGTTCAGATCGCATTCCAAATCCAGGTGTTGATTGGTGTGCTGCGTGTTGGGCCAGTCAATACAGGTAATTT
>CAYNIH010000120.1:0-7634 GCA_964397115.1 uncultured Roseivirgaceae bacterium
AAGATGAATTGGTGTCTTCAGACTCACTAAAGCCCGATTCTTCGGCCAAATACCGGTAATAAACAGTTGCTTTTTTCTTTACTTCTTGTATCTTTACCAACGATTAAAGCCAACTGTAGACATGAAAACCCCCGCTTGTCGCGTACCTGTCGGGGGTTTTCTTTTTAATATCCTTTCAACGGTATAAGCGCCCATTCACCTGCTTTTCCGTTAAGTCATCGGTAACGGGCTTGCTGCTTTTACTTGCCCTGTTACCTTAGCGTTAAGATTAAAGCCAACTATAGACTGATTAACCCCCGTGGTCAAGGATTGCGGGGGTTTTTCATTTATATATATATAACCTGGCCAGGCCGAACCATTGAGGGGTGTGAGTTTTTTTTAAAATTTTTATTTTTGGGAAAAACTTATGAAAGGTCACCTCTCAGTTGTGCGGTTGTGCAGCTTACTTTTGCTGCCCATCGCTGCCCTTCTTTCCAGTTGTTCCAGCAACGATGAACCCGAAATTGTTGATTGCTCTACGTCCGATTTGGCGATTGAGCTTGTTACTAAGACTGATCCGACCGACTGTTCTTCAAACAATGGCTCTATTTCGGTAACCACTACGGGAGGCGTACTCCCGTATCAGTACAAACTCGATGCAGGCACCTTTGGAACGGCCGCGGTTTTTAACAACCTCGGAGCGGGTACGTACATAATTACCGTTCGGGATAAGAACGGATGCGAAGACGATCTGTCCGTTACACTGACCCAGCCATCAGGGCTTACCGCTTCCGAAACATCGCAGGTATCCAATAGCAGTTGCCTGGCGCCTTACAATGGTCAGGTTGCGGTTACCGCTTCAGGCGGTAGCGGCACCTACCAATATGCCATAGATGGCGGGGTGTTTGGTTCTTCCTCCTCGTTTAGCGGATTGCGTGACGGCATTCATACCGTAACCGTGAAAGATGTGGCCGATAACTGCACGTTTGATCTGAGCGTGAACATTGGCCGGTCGGCTACCGGTGTTACCTATAACGGTCAGATTAAAGCATTATTTGAGGCCAAATGCCAAGGCGGGTCGTGTCACCCCAATGAAGGGGATCTATTTACTTATACAGAGGCATTCAATAGGCGCAACGATATTAAATCACGAACCCAGAGCGGTAACATGCCAAAAGTTGGTTCACTTACTGATGATGAAAAAGCGTTAATTGCATGTTGGGTGGATGATGGTGCGCCACAAAACTGATATGAAAACTGTTTATTACTGCTTTATTTTTCTGCTTTGGCAGGTTGTTGTACAGGAGGCGGCCGCACAAAAATATGTGGTGGCCGATGGAATGATTTCGTTCTTTTCGTCAGCAACCCTTGAGGATATTAAAGCCGAAAACCGAAAGGTAGCCAGTGTGTTCAATTCAGCGACCAACGAAATCGCTTTTTCAATACCCATTAACGAGTTTCAGTTCGAAAAGAAACTGATGCAGGAACATTTCAATGAAAAATACCTTGAATCTGAAAAATACCCCAAGTCAACGTTTAGCGGAAGAGTAGAGGGGATTGATCTCACTGCCAAGGGGCCTCAAAAAGCAACGGCCAAGGGCAAACTTACCATTCACGGAGTTACCCGCGAGGTGGAGATACCGGGAACGATTGAACTTCAGTCGGGCAACCTCCTGATGAAATCAACTTTTGTTGTCAGGCTGGAAGATTACAAGGTAAAAATCCCCCAACTGATGTGGCAGAATATTGCCGAGCAGGTTGAAGTTACTGTTGACTTACTTTACAAACCTCAATAGTTATTACACATGAAAAAAAATCTTTGCTGCCTGATGGTACTAATCGCTTATGGTGCATCCGGGCAGGATGACCTGTTGAAAGAATTGGAAAGCAAGCCGGCAGAAATACAGTACACTTTTGCCACGTTTAAGGGAACCCGGATTATTAATGGACAATCCGTTGAAACGAAGCGAAAAGGAGAACTTGAATTTATTTTTTCGCATCGGTTCGGGTTGATTAACGAAGGCGCCTATGCCCTCTGGGGCATGGATGAATCAGTTACCCGGCTCGGTCTTGAGTACGGCATTACCGACCGCCTGGGTGTGGGTATCGGCCGCACTTCGGTGGATAAAACCTTTGATGGGTACTTGAGGTATAAGCTGCTAAGGCAAAGCACCAGCTTTCCGGTAACGGTAACCACCCTAGGGTCAGTATATTACAAAACTTATCCGCGCAACAGCGAAAGCCCGGTTCCGCTTTCAGCCGAAGACCGGCTTGCCTATGGTTTGCAGTTGCTTATTGCCCGCAAATTCAATCCAAAACTTTCGCTTCAGCTAAACCCTATTTTCATTCACCGGAATACCGTTGACCAGGATGTAGAGAATAATGATGACCTGGCACTGGGGTTTGCCGGCAGGTATAAGCTAACCAAAAGCGTGGCCCTATCCGGTGAGTACACCCTGCGCTTAAATGCAAAAGAAAACCAGCCGCCCGATTACATCCGCTACAATGCCATCGGTATAGGCATTGACATTGAAACCGGTGGCCATGTGTTTCAACTGGTATTTACCAACACCCTCGGCATGTTTGAGCGATACACCGTTACGGAAACTTATGAAGACTTTGGAGCAGGGGATATTCACTTTGGTTTCAATATCACCAGAACGTTTCAACTTGGAGGTAAACGGTACCCTTAATTTTAGGCAACGCCCTTGCTGCTACTGTCCATCATCCTGTACCTTGTTCTTACCGTTATCGTAGGCGTTTGGGCAGCCGGCAGGGTAAAAAACACGGGTGACTTTATGCTGGCGGGTCGGAGCCTGCCTCTTGTGTTGAGCACATCGGCATTGTTTGCCACGTGGTTTGGTTCTGAAACGGTGTTCGGGGCCTCTTCTGAATTTCTTAAGGGCGGGTTGTTCGCGGTTATTGAAGATCCGTTCGGGGCTGCCCTCTGCCTGTTGTTGTTTGGGCTGTTCTTTGCCCGCAAACTTTACTCCATGCAGTTGCTCACCCTGGCCGATTTTTTCAAGGTGAGGTTTGGAAAGCATACCGAACTGGTGGCCAGCATTTTTATGGTTCCTTCATACTTTGGCTATACGGCTGGGCAGCTTGTGGCGCTCGGGTTAATTTTCAACGTGGTGACCGGGTTGCCGGTGTGGCAGGGTGTGGTAATCAGTTCGGCTGTAGTTACGCTTTACACCTTTGTTGGAGGCATGTGGGCAATATCCATCACCGATTTTATCCAAAGCATTATTATTGTTGCGGGCCTGCTGATTCTTGCAGTGGTGTTGTCGGGTAAAGCGGGGGGAGCCATGGTGGTGCTTAGTCAGGTGCCTGCAGATAATTTTAAGTTTTTACCTGAGTGGAATGGTTCATCCGTTCTTTCGTACCTAGCGGCATGGTCGGTGTTGGGGCTTGGTTCCATCCCTTCGCAGGATGTTTTTCAACGGGCCATGTCTTCCGGCTCTTCAACCATTGCAGCAAAATCATGTTACTATGCTGCGGGGCTGTACCTTACCGTTGCCATGCTGCCGTTATTTATCAGCCTGTGCATTAAATATCTATACCCTGGGCAGTTTGACAGCGACACCCAGTTAACGTTGCCTACCATGGTGATGGCTCACACGGCCATGCCGGTTCAGATACTGTTTTTTGGTTCGCTGCTCTCGGCCATTCTCAGCACTACAAGTTCGTCTTTATTGGCCCCTGCGGCAATTTTTTCTGAGAATATTGTAAAACCGCTGATGAAAAGAAGTTTAACCGACAAGCAGTTGCTGCTGTTAACCCGCTTTTCGGTTTTGGTGTTCAGTATTGGCGCCACGATAATGGCCTGCCTGAAATCCAACATCTATGAACTGGTGGGTGGATCGTCCATCCTCAGCCTTGTGTCCCTTTTCGTTCCGATGGCGCTGGGGTTGTATTGGAAAGGTACGAGCAGCAGGGGAGCAATTTTATCCATGATATCAGGCATGGCGGTTTGGATCTTTTTTGAGATGTATCCGGTAGCGGTGCCTGCCTTGGTACCGGCAACAGCCATTGGGTTTATAGTAGCCGTTTTAGCGAGTTGGTTCTTCCCGGATAAAAAATTCACCCTACAGTAATCGTAGGATCAATTTCCCTTGCCCAGGCCAGGATGCCACCTTTCAGGTTATACAGGTTGTTGAAACCGTGATTTTTTTCAAGCCACTGGATGATATTTGCGCTACGTCCGCCACTGCGGCAGTGAATCACTACTTTTTTTGTTTTTGATATCCGGTGAACATTGTGAGGCACCTCAGCCATGGGTATCAATTCGCCACCCAGGTTGGCAAGTTCGTTTTCATACGGTTCGCGAACATCAATGAGTTGAAAGTCACTCGGGTTGTCCAGCATGTGCTTCAGTTCTTGTACGGTTATTTCCTTCATGCCTAATGATTTACTTCTATCCGGATTTATGCCACAAAATACATCGTAATTGATCAAATGGCCAATGGTACTGCGTGTGTTCCTGTCGGGTATGGTAATATGACGCAGTTCAAGAGCAAGGCTGTCAAATATGGCCAGTTTGCCGGTATGGGGTTGGCCTAACCCCGTAATGAGTTTAATGGCTTCGTTGGCCATCATGCTGCCAATGATTCCGGGCAATACACCCAGCACCCCTGCCTGCTCACAATTTGGTACTTCTTCGGGTCCGGGCGGAAGCGGAAACAGGTCACGGTAGTTCACCGATCGGTTTCCATTTTCTAAGGGCACATTAAACACCGCGAGTTGTCCTTCATATTGAAGGATGGCACCATAAACCAGTGGCTTATTTCCTAACACGCAGGCATCGTTAATCAGGTAGCGGGTTGAAAAGTTATCGGAGCCATCCAGTACCGCATCAAATTGTTTAATTAGCTCAAGGGCGTTGGAGTTGTCAAGTTTTTCCGGATACACAGTAAAATCGGTAAGCGGATTGAGCCGTGAAAGCCGGCCAACAGCCGCTTCGGCTTTGTTTTTTCCGATATCATCGGTGGTAAACAGCACCTGCCGTTGCAGGTTCGATTCATGTACGGTATCAAAATCCACAATCCCGATTTTTCCTATCCCTGCGGCAGCCAGGTAAAGCAGGATGGGGCAGCCCAGTCCGCCAGCGCCAACAACGAGCACACGGGCTTTCTTTAATTTTTGCTGCGCTTCGGGGCCAAAATCTTTTAAAACCAGGTGCCGGCTATATCGTATTACTTCTTCGGGGCTTAACTTGTTCACGAATTAAAATTACAACAATGAGAAAGAACTTTTCTACCGGTGCCAAATGGGAAGACATTGTCGGATATTCACGGGCCGTTCAGGTGGATAATCAACTGGAGGTTACCGGGACGGTAGCTGTTGACGAAAAGGGTAAATTGGTTGGGAAGGATAATTTTTATGAGCAAACACACTTTATTCTGAATAAAATAGCCCGGGTAGTCGAAGAAGCCGGCTTCAGCCTCAATGATGTTGTGCGCACCCGGATTTTTGTGACCGATATTTCGAAGTGGGAAGATGTTGGCCGGGCCCACCAGGAGTTTTTTGGCTCAATAAAACCGGCTACCACCATGGTGCAGGTAAATGCCTTGATTTCACCCGAATTTCTGGTTGAAATTGAAGCTTCCTTAACCAAAACAGGGTCCGGTTAAGCGGCAAGTAACTGGAGTTATGGTCAACCCATTGACTGGCCTGATAATTGCCTCTTGATTGAATATGAGATCCCTCGCATTCATCCTGATGTGTTTTACCGTGGTCGAGACCTTCGCCCAGGTAAATGAGATCAAGCAGGCCTCCGAGGAAAACAACAAGGGCGGTAAAGACTCCGGATCCCCTGATTCGGGAGATGATGGTGGCGGTGGCTTTTTTGTTTTCGACTTGTTCTTCAACGCCATACCTGACTGGCAGCGCGTTAAACTTCAGGACGACCGCGCACGCTACCCGTCAATGGTTTCGATGGAGATTTACCTTCAAGGAGCGGTAAAACCTTCGGCTTATTACCTGCTATGGCCCCGGATACGCGGAAACTGGGGGTTGTTTTCTACCGACTTCCGGATGAATTATCTCATTGAAGAAGATGTCTATGACGGCTGGATACACATCCGCACCAACGACTGGCAAATCCTTCAACTTAACCTGGTCACCAGCCGGTTTATCACCTTTCGCTTTGGCACCGGAGTTATGACGGAAGCTTTTGGCGACAGGCAATCCTTTAACGAGTGGGATTTTATGCTGGGATTTCATGCGCCCGATCAGACCAACCTACTATTTTTTGAGTACCGTTTTGCCAAAGATTGGGAGACGGGTTCTAACCCGCGCAGGGAGTTTAGCATACAGTATCAGCGCCAGCTTTTTTCAGCAGGGGCATTACACGGATGCTTTTCGGTTGGTGGAGTTTACCAACGTTACTATAACAGCATTGAGGTGTGGGGCATTCAGGCGGGTTTCGTATTCAGGTTATTTTAATTTTACTGCAGCTTCGTTAGCTAAGTTTTTTTAAAGCCTTTTCCGCCACGGTCTGTCCGATAGCAAGCGAGGAGGTAGCGGCCGGTGAAGGCGCATTGCAAACGTTAATCATATTTTTGGATTCAAGAATCAGGAAATCATCCACCAATCCTCCCGTGCGGTCGCACGCCTGGGCCCTTACCCCTGCACCACCTTTAACCAAGTCGGATTGTTGAATTTCAGGAATTAATTTCTGCAGGGCTTTTGTAAAGGCTGCCTTCGAGAACGACCGGTACATTTCCCCTAATCCAGTTTTCCAGTACTTCATAGCAACCTTCTGAAAACCCGGCCAGGCTAATGATTCGAGTAATTCGGCAAGTTGGATGTCGGACTTCCGGTAGCCTTCGCGCTTAAATGCCAATACGGCATTTGGGCCGGCCTCAACCCCGCCCTTGATCATCCGTGTAAAGTGTACCCCAAGAAAGGGGAAGTTCGTGTCGGGTACGGGGTAGATAAGGTTGTTAACCAGGTATTCCTTCTCCTTCTTGAGCTTGTAATATTCTCCCCGGAACGGGATGATTTTCATATCAAGTGTGGGAGTGGTGAACCGGGCAATTTTATCCGAATATAATCCCGCACAGTTAACAAAAAGTTGGGTTAAATGGGTTTCCTTGTCAGTGGTTACTACCATGCCGGAGGTGTGGTGTTGCACATCCATAACTTTCTCATTCAGAATAATTGTGCCACCTGAAATACTGATCAACTCGCTGAGTTTCAGCGCCACCTCCTGGTAATCAATAATACCGGTTTGTGGTACATGAATGCCGGCCAGCCCGTTAACGTGTGGCTCAAGGTCACGGAGTTCTCCTTTTTTGAGCATCCGAAGGCCGGTGAGCCCGTTTTCATTCCCTCTTTTGAAAAGATTTTCAAGTAACGGCAATTCGGCTTTGGAAGTGGCAACGATTATTTTACCACAGCACTCGTATTGGATACCGTGCTGGTCGCAAAAGCGAAGCAGCCGGTGGTAACCGTCCAGGCAGTTTTTGGCTTTAAGGCTGCCCGGTTTATAGTAAATGCCGGAGTGGATTACCCCGCTATTATTGCCCGTCTGGTGCCGGGCAAGGGCAGGTTCCTTCTCTATGAGTTTAAGTTTTAAGCCCGGTTTTGCGGTAAGCAGTTGGTAAGCCGTTGCCAGGCCTACAATGCCCCCGCCCACAATGGTTATATCG
>CAYNIH010000121.1:0-6882 GCA_964397115.1 uncultured Roseivirgaceae bacterium
TCAAACTTAAAACACAGCAAGAAATGAAGAGACTACTCAGAGCACTGTTTATTGTTGCCTGTGCCGGTATTACCCACCAAGCAGCCGCACAGAAGATCGGGGCATTTCTCGGTTATGGAACGGAGGTCGAAAATTTGGGCCTCGGGGTAAATGGCGAGTTTGCTATTAACGACAAAGTAGCCATCGCACCCAGCTTTATTTATTGGTTTCCCGAAGACCCGGTAAGCTGGTGGGAATTTAATGCCAACGCCATGTACTACTTTACCAAGTCGGGCTCGGCCGATTTTTACGGTCTGGCCGGTATCAACCTGTTCAGTGCAAAAGTCGAAGGATTTGACGGCAACAGCGAGGTTGGCATTAACCTGGGGGCTGGCGCCAACTTTAACATCGGCAAAAACTGGGAGCCCTTTACAGAACTGAAGTTTGTTCTTGGCGATGCCGACCAACTCGGGTTATTTTTTGGTGCACGCTTTAAACTGAAGTAATAGGTGCCTTCTGATAAAAAAGGCCGGGCAACATGCTCAGCCTTTTTTGTTTTTACCAGGTTTACTCTTCTTCTTTTTATCAGGGAATTGTCTGAAGGCATTCCGCACCACATAATCCAGCAGGTTTCCTCCTCGGGTACGTGAAATATCCATTGTGCCCTCCGAAGACCACACTGTGGTTCTACGCGAAACATCATCAAGGTTAATTATAAGTGTACCCTGCCGGAATTCCCTCGACCAGGTTTGGGGCTGGTTAACCATGGCCGGATTAGTGGTAGGCGCCTGGCCTAGGGGCCCAAAATTCTGCGTCTCAGTTCGTAGGGTAGTTTCCACCACATAAGTAGCCGCCAGATCGGCAGCCGAATCCACATACGTGTATCCTTTCAACTTCAGTTCACGGACAATAAGTGGCTTAATCTCACTAAAAAAAACATCGGCATTAACCGGCTGGTCATTGCTGGTAATCACGGCTCCCTTTACAACGGTGAAGGTCTGATACGATCGCAAATCCACTCCCTTTTTGGTGGATGTTTCAAAATTCTGGGCTGACGAAGTTTTCGCTACGACAAACGCAACCAGAAAACTCAGGACACATTTCATATTACTAAGTTAGCAAAATTCTAACTGCGTGGATGAAACTCCGTGATCACCTGCCTTAAATAATCGCGATCCAAGTGTGTATAAATTTCGGTAGTAGTGATGGACTCATGCCCCAACATCTCCTGTACCGCACGCAAATCGGCCCCGCCTTCAATCAGGTGGGTGGCGAAAGAATGCCTGAAGGTATGGGGGCTGATATTTTTTTTCAGACCAGCCGCCTTCGCCAGGTTTTTGATAACGGTAAACACCATCACTCGGGTTAGCTTTTTGCCGTGCCGGTTAAGAAACACAAACGATTCGTTGCCTTTCTGTGGCGCTTTGTGTGGGTGTTTGCCCCGGATTTCATTAATATAGATCTTTAAATATTTCTGCGCATCGCGACCAACGGGCACCAGCCGCTCCTTGTTTCCCTTGCCAATTACCCGAATAAACCCGATGTCGAAATACACATTGTTAAGTTGCAGGTTTACCAGCTCCGAAACCCGCAAGCCCGAACCATACAGCACCTCCAGCATGGCGCGGTTTCTTCCGCCTTCGGGTTTGGAGAGATCGATCACCTGAAGCAGTCTTTCAATTTCAGGATAGCTGAGCGTATCGGGCAACTTGCGACCGATCTTAGGCCCTTCAATCAACTCGGTCGGATCGGCCACAATACGCTCTTCAAACAGCAGGTATTTATAAAAAGCTTTTATACCCGAAAGAATGCGCGCCTGGCTATACGCACTCATACCCAGTTCATTGATATAGCGCAGAAAATCTTTTAAATGTTTTGCCTTAAGCGTAAGCGGAGTTACTGGCTGCTTTTTCATGTCGAGAAACTGCACCAACAGGTCAACATCATGCCGATAGGCATCAATGGTGTTTTGGGAGAGCGACCGTTCCAGTTTCAGGTAATGAGCAAATTGTTTGCTATAGCTCTCCCAGGTCATTTACAGCTAAATTTCGCTAACAAAATTAACCGGGTAATTTAGATAATCGGGCAAGAGCCTGTTATTTTAGCAATTATGAAGCCGTCCCGTATCATCAACAACCTTACCCGCATTGGCATCGGGCTTGGCCTGTTATTTCCCGTGGGTTCACTGATTATCGATCTTTGGATTAACCACCTTGATTTCTCCATAAAAAACCTGGCCGGGCTGTATGCCGGCAATCCACTTCACTGGGTTATCCTTTCGGCACCCTTCGTACTGGGCGGATCATTTTATTACCTGGCCGGGCGAATTGCCGAGCGCGAAAACTACCTGATGAACCTGGCCGGAAGGGAAAAAGAGCAAGTGGAAATGATTGCCGCCTACATTAACAATCTGGGCAGCGGCAATCTTGCGGCCAGTTTATCTGAGCAATTTCAAAATAAATCCCTGCTCGAAACCCTTCACGCCTTTCGCGACAACCTGGTAACCGAACGCGAAAAAGCGGAAAAGCGGCAGTGGGTAAACGAAGGACTTGCCAAATTCGGTGAATTGCTCCGGCAACATGAAAACCTGAATGAACTTGGCTATTCCGTAGTTAAAAACCTGGTGGAATATTGCAAGCTCACACAGGGAGGCATTTTTATCATAACCGAAGGGGATAAGCCGGTGCTGGAGTTAACCGGGTGTTATGCTTATGAACGAAAGAAATTTTTGGAGAAAAAAATTGAACCAGGGCAGGGCCTGATAGGCCAATGCTACCTTGAACGCGAGCGAATCCTTCTATATAAAGTGCCACAGGATTACGTACACATTACTTCGGGCTTGGGCGATGCTAACCCCACCTGCCTGATTCTGCTTCCGCTAAAAACCGAAGATACCATCGAAGGGGTTATTGAAATGGCCGGCTTCAGGCGGTTTGAACCGCACGAACTGGAGTTCCTGGAAAAGGTCTGTGAAAGCACGGCTACCGTATTTAAAAATGTAAAAAACGCAGAACGGACAAAGCGCCTGCTGCAAGCCTCGCAGGAGCAGGCCGAGATAATGCGTGCACAGGAAGAAGAAATGCGCCAAAACATGGAAGAACTGGCCGCCACCCAGGAAGAGATGCAGCGAAAAGAACAGGAGTTTATCCGGCAGATAGCAAATTATAAATCGCGCTTAGGCGAAACAGAAGCATGAACATACACATCATCAACGGACCAAATTTGAACCTGCTGGGCGTGCGCGAAGAAGCAATTTACGGCAGCCGCGACTTTGAAAACTATTTTGATGAACTGAAAGAACGTTTCCCGGATCATACACTTGCTTATTTCCAGTCGAACGTTGAGGGCGAATTGATCAATAAACTACACGAAGTTGGGTTTAAAGCCGATGGCATAGTATTAAATGCCGGAGCCTACACCCACACCTCCGTTGCTCTGCACGATGCCATCGCGGCTATAAAAAGCCCGGTAGTAGAAGTACATATTTCAAACATCTACGCCAGGGAAGAATTCAGGCATAAAAACCTGATCACGTCAAAATGCGTTGGGTTGATTTCCGGCTTCGGATTAACCGGCTATGAAATGGCGGTTCGTTACCTGGTCAGTCTGAAACCTGCCTGACCCATGGTGTCGTTTTATCCAGGCCCCTCACGGGTGTACCCTAAAGTTAAACGCTACCTTACCGATGCGTACACCGAAAACATCCTGAGCATCAACCACCGAAGTAAAGAATTCGAAGCGGTTTGCAAAAAGGCTGTTGTCCTGCTCAAGAAGAAGCTGAAAATACCTTCCGACTACCAGGTGTATTTTTTCTCATCGGCCACCGAATGCTGGGAAGTGATTGCCCAATCGCTGGTTCAACAAGAAAGTTTGCATTTATTTAACGGAGCCTTTGGACAGCGCTGGTATCAATACACTGCCAATATCCACGGCAAGGAAAAAGTCAGGGCTCTTGCATTTGACCAGGAAGAGGCATTACAGGCCGACAGGATGTTGCATGAGTCTCCGGAAGTGCTGTGCCTTACCCACAACGAAACATCCAACGGCACCTGCCTTCCGGTAAAATTTTTATCAGAAACACGCAAGCAATTGCCGCATAGTGTAATTGCTGTGGATGCCACCTCCTCAATGGGAGGCATGGCACTGAACATTGCCGATGCCGATGTGTGGTTTGCTTCCGTACAAAAATGTTTCGGCCTGCCGGCAGGGCTTGCCGTCATGATTTGCTCACCTGCAGCAGTTACCCATGCCCGTGCCGTCAACAACCGCAACCACTACAACAGCCTGCTGTTTGCCGATGACATGATGCAGCGCTGGCAAACTACACACACCCCTAACGTGCTGGGCATCTACCTGCTTATGCGGGTAATGGCCGATGTAAAAGAAATTGGTACAATCCATAAAAACGTTACGGCCCGTTTTAATAAATGGGTTAGCTTCTTCGAAACAAAAAGCGAACAACTCAGGCTGTTGATTAGGAACCCGGAGGTGCGGTCGCATACCGTGCTGGCTGTTGAAGCCACACCTGCCATTGTTGAAAAAATAAAGGTGCGGGCCGCACGCAAAGGGCTTATTTTAGGCAACGGATACGGTGCATTAAAAGACACCACCTTCCGGATTGCAAATTTTCCTGCCCTGCGTAAAAGTGAAATCGCCCGATTAATCGATTTTCTTTACGATTATATCTGATTGCTGCCTTTCTTCATTATGATGAACGGTAGGCCATTTCGTACACCGATTTGGAATGCGGCCCCAGAAACACTCGGGAATAGATGCGTATGGTAGCCAGTCCGTCAATTATAAAATTCAGTGAAGTAAGTACAGCCACCATTACCTGGCTTTCGTGGATGTGGTTAAACATCAGGTCTTCACCAATGAACGAGGAGGTGATGGGAAACCCGGTAACCGCCAGGGCAGAAAGCAAAAATACCAGTGCAAATCGGGGATGCCGGTAGGCATGCCCATGGAACCGCTCCAGGTCAACACCGCCCTCAATTCGTTTAAGCCGGGTTAATGTAACAAACCCAACCACGCCAAATACACCAATACCACTCAGGTACATCAGAATTTCCTCTCCTCCTACCGACTCATTGAAAGACAAACCCAACGCCACAAAAAAATGAGTGAATACAACCAAAATCCAACTCATCCGTGCATGAATCCGTTCGGTAAACGCTTTTATAACCATAATGAGCGCCAGGAGCAGGAAGAACACCACTGCGCCTTCCCTCAACACGGCAGGAAGAAAGACCTGTGCATAACTGAGTGCCATGCCGGCTATAAACAGGGGCAGCAAGTAATACATCACATTTTTTGTTTCCAGAAAATTCAACCGGTTGCCCACCCACTTCACAGGCCGCCACAGGTAATGGTACAAAATATTATCAAGGTTCCACTCTCTCAGCGAGAGAACATAAAGTGAATACTCCAACCGCTTTGGCAGGGAATCTTCAAGGGTGTGCTGTCGAGGTACAAAATGATAAAATTGCTCGCGGATTTGATAACTAACCACCGAAGGCGATACCAGCAATTGATAGGTGCGCAAAAATGCGTTGCCGGCAAAATGGAGCAGTGCCAGGTAATGCCACCCCAGGGCGATCTCAACGAAGATGAGTCCGATTTGCGCAATGGAAGAATACGCTACCTGACTTTTAATGGATGATTGAACCCTGGCCACACTGGTGGCAAGCATGCTGGTTATCAAACCGAGGAGGGCAATCAGGATGCGCACCGATAACTGATGTTCCCAGAAGGGAAACGTGCGCAGCAACAGAAAAACCCCCATGTGCACCGACAATGAACCGTAAAAAATAGCGCTGGATGGCGTAGGCCCCTCCATGGCGCGCGGCAACCAGGTGCTGAAGGGAAACTGGGCCGACTTGGCCGCAGCGGCAACCAAAAACATCACTGAAATAAAAATACCTACCCATGAATGAACCTGAAGATGCTCATGCACAAGTTCGTAGTTGCTCAGTTTCGAAAAAGTAATGCTCTCTTTAAAAAGGTGATGGCTCAACCACATGGCCAGTAACAGGCCCACATCGCCTAAGCGATAAATGCTGTATACCTTCACCGCATTCTTTACCGGCAAGTAGCGATCGCGGTAAAAAGCAATCAGTAAAAATGAAGAAATACCCAGCGCTTCCCATCCCACAAACAGTGTTTCCAGGTTACCGCTGAACAAAATAAGGTTGTACCCAAGATAAAAAAACAAAATCGTGTTGAAAAAGCGTTTGTACCCTTGCTCCCGGTGGAGGTAATAGCCACTGTACAGGGTAACCATAAACGTGAGTATGGAACCAACAAACAAATAGGCGGCTGTTACTTTGTCGAAATAAAAGTAAAGCACAAACTCATAGTTATCGGAATGGTAAAGGCTCAGTTCGCGTACTTGGAGCACCGGCATGCCGTGAAAGACCCAGTAACAGAAAAAAAACTGAAACATGACCATGTGCAGCCCTGCCGTTCCGAAAGCCACCTGAGAAATAAGGTGCTCCCTCCTGGCAGGTAACACCAAACTGATTACAAAACCAATCAGCGGAAGAATAATGAATAGCTCAATCAAACGGTTCATGCTTGTTTCTCTTAATGAATCTGATAAACAGGAAGGTTTTTGGCAATGCTTTCAAACAACTCTTCAAGGTTATGAATTACCGGTGTTTCAGCGTGCAACAACGTGCATTATTCAAACTTTCCTTCCGTGTACCTGAAAAGCTCACGGGTTTCCGGGTGAATCACCACCAGGTGAATCCATTCATTGACAAACCATTCATGTGTTTCGGGCGACTGGCAGATGACCTTAACCACCACATCCGGATAATGTTCTACAACCATTAAGAGTCGTAGCGGGTCGTGTATTTCAATCATCTGGCTGGGCAAACCCGGACGCAAATCACCATCAAT
>CAYNIH010000121.1:6892-7627 GCA_964397115.1 uncultured Roseivirgaceae bacterium
GCTACTCCAAAAAGACCCATCACGTTATGGGGAAGTTTGGTTCCGGCACCCAGTTTCTGATTATCCGTTCTGGAAAAGAAATATTCAAGGTTTATGCCTCCGCAAACCGGGGCAGCGGCTTTGAGAATACCAAACAGGTATTCTCCCTGCGGATCAATTCGGCAGTCATACGAGTTAAGGAATGCACGCCTGTCCAGAAAAAGATGCCGGGTAAGCGAGCGGGGCCCGATAATACACAACGCGTTGGTGGCATGGTTAAGCTCCGGCCTTGGCTCAAACAATGAAACCGATCGCAGGCGCACCTGATCATGTATTCGTTTGAATTGACTGCGGGTATTGATGTTTTCAAATCGTCTGGAACGTTCCTTAGCATTCAGGTCAAGGGCGGATTGAAATACCGTTAGGTTATACCGGTGCAGTTCGCGGTTGGCCTGCGAAAGGGATTCTTCATCGTAAAACTCAATTTCATCCCGGGTGGTGTCGTGCAGGGCTCCCAAAAACTGGGTAGTTGGCGGAATGCTGAGGCCACGATCAGCCAGGCGCTGGCGCACCTCCGGATGATTAGCCATGTAACTAAACACCCGGGCATTTACCGAACCCGGTCGCCCGGAACAAGCTCCGCAATCATATGCCGCATAATGCGGATTGTTTATGCTGCTGGCTCCGTGCCCTACCACATAAACCAGGCTTGCAAAATTCTCTACCAGACCGATGCTGCGCAGCACGCGTTCCACA
>CAYNIH010000122.1:0-7595 GCA_964397115.1 uncultured Roseivirgaceae bacterium
ATATTCAAAGATACTAAAATCCGGTCTATTGGCTGCGCAGAAAATGATGAGATTACGAGTTAGCTGCCAAAATAATTACTAAGAAATCGGTATTGGGTGCAAGGTAAAATTAATGGTAATCTGACTCATTAAACGGAGGTATGGGAAAATCCCAAACAGAGATTCCGAAAATCCCTTTGGCGCTTCAATCGGGGCAAGCCGTTTCGACTTCAGGTAAATAGTAACGCCATTGGCGCGGAGTGGCCATGTATGGATATAATGCCGTGATCTATGACTCGGGTGAGTTAGATAAAACGTATTACGGGTTCTCAGTAGGCTTCGGTGTGAAGCTGGTAGGAAAATACCGGCAGAAGAACTACACATCACTTTGCATTATTGTTCCTTTCCGTGAAAAGGAATTTTTGGACATTGCCAAAGCAACCCGGTCATTTGTTTATCCCGTTCTGGTGAGCATCGGGTATCACCTGGGCTTTTAATTCAGCACACTTCACGGTACCGGAAGCAATCCACCAGGTGGTCGTTCACCAGTCCGCAGGCCTGCATGTGCGCGTACATTACCGTGCTGCCCACAAACTTGAAACCCCGTTTAACAAGATCCTTGCTCAACGCATCCGATTCCCGGGTAGTGGCGGGAATTTGCTTCAACGTTTTCCACTTGTTCACAATCGGTTTGTGGTTAACAAATTGCCAGATGTAGGCATCGAAGCTGCCGAACTCTTTCTGAACTTCCAGGAACCGTTTGGCATTATTTACTGCCGCAAATACTTTCAGGCGATTTCGGACAATGCTCGGATTGAGGAGAATTTTTTCCAGTTTTTTTTCGGTAAAGCGAGCCACTTTTTCCGGATCGAAGTCTGCAAAGGCCTTCCGGTACCCTTCGCGTTTTTTTAAAATGGTTGACCAGCTTAAACCGGCCTGCGCCCCTTCCAGAATCAAAAATTCAAAATGCGTGCGGTCGTCATGCACGGGCACACCCCACTCTGTATCGTGGTACTGCGTGTATTGTTCGAATTTCAGGCACCAGGAGCATCGGTTTTTTTCTTTTGCATGCATAGTTGTTGTTGTTACCGGAACACACTAAGTTTAATGGGCTGGCGGGGTGCGTCAGCAAGTTTACCCTGTGAAAATATAAACCAAACCGATATGCAAATGCGATTGCTGATGATTCTTTTGCTCGCCATTCCGGCTACCTTGCTGGCGCAGGATCCGGAAGCCAAACTGAAGGAAATGAAAATTGACTTGTTCACACCACCAGCGCCCATGGCCAATTACGTTCGTGCGGTGCGCACCGGCAACCTGGTGTACCTGGCCGGGCATGGCCCCACCAAAGCCGATGGCAGCAACATTCAGGGTAAGGTAGGAAAGGACATGACGGTGGAGGAAGGCTATATGGCTGCCCGCCAGGTGGGCATCGCCATGCTTTCGACATTGAAGGCAGAGGTTGGCGACCTGAAAAAAGTTAAACGCATTGTGAAGGTGCTGGGCATGGTTAACTGTACCGAGACCTTTACCGATCAGCCCAAGGTGATCAATGGCTTTTCCGACCTGATGGTGGCCGTGTTTGGCCCGAAAGGTATGCACGCCCGTTCGGCCGTGGGCATGATTTCTCTTCCCTCCAACATTGCCGTAGAAGTGGAAATGATTGTTGAAGTGGAGTAGTGTTTTTTTATTAAACGTTATCCATGAGTACCCGCAGAACCGTTATCAAATCATAATAATGAACATTATGGTTTTATTAAGAGATGGATTCACGAAGCAAACAGTGCCGTCTTTTCGCCATAGATCACACCTATTCAATTTTAGCCTCACAACCCCCGTGCGATATCCCGCATCAGGTCTTCTACCGCTTCAATGCCTACCGATAGCCGTATCAGGTTGTCTTTTATCCCAACTTTCTTCCGCTCGGCAGGGGTAAGCTTTGCGTGCGAGGTCTTTACCGGCTGGTTAACAGTCGATTCAACCCCGCCTAAACTTACTGCCGGTTTTATTAATTCAAGTTGTGCAATAAACTTATCGGCATCGCCTTTTACTTCAAACGACAGCATGCCGCCAAAACCACCCGGCATTTGCTTTTTGGCAATGGCATGACCGGGATGATCAGTTAGTCCGGGGTAATATACTTTTGCTATTTTTTTGTTGGCCTTTAGCCATTGTGCAAGTTCAAGCGCATTTTCATTTTGCTGCCGCACGCGCAGCACGATGGTTTTTAAGCTGCGCTCCACCAGCCAGCAGGTGTTGGCATCGGCATTGCCGCCAAAGTGCAGGGCCGATTGTTTGATGGGGTCTATAAACTTTTTGGAGGATGCCACTATCCCACACATCAGGTCGCTGTGGCCGCCAATGTACTTGGTGCCGCTGTGCAGTACAATGTCAATACCCAGCTCGGCAGGATTTTGATTAACGGGTGAAGCAAACGTGTTATCAATCAGTGTAACAAGATTGTGCCTGCGGGCAATTTTAACCACGCCCGCCAGGTCGGTAATTTTAAGCAGCGGGTTGGAGGGGGTTTCCACATAAATGGCTTTAGTGGTTTTGCGGATGGCGCGTTCTATATTTTTCAGATTACCAGCATCTACCATTGAATAGTCAATTCCGTAGCGGTTCAGTTCGTTCACCACAGCATGGTGCGTTCCGCCATACAGGTCGTTCTGAAAAACCAGGTGATCACCGGCTTTTACCTGCGCCATGATGGCGGTAAAAATGGCGGCCATGCCCGAGCTGAAAACGAGCGCATCTTCCGTGTTTTCCAGCGCGGCTATTTTTTCGGCTGCAGCCCGGTGGTTGGGCGTGTTAAAATAACGGGGGTAGCGAACCCCACCGTGGTAATCGTAAGCAGCGGCAGGAAACAGCGGGGTAACCAGGCCGCCAAACTGCGTGTCGCCCGGTGAGCCGGCATGCACGCTGGCAGTTAACTTCGATACGGTTTTATTCTTCATGCGGAATAGGGAAAAATTGAGGATGTAAGTTCAAAATTTTTGATTAAACCGGGGTGATCCGGTGGTTTTTTGCATTCGGTTCGTCCTGCTAAAATGGCAGTTAAATGACCGTTACCTTTTCATTATCAATCGGTTACAGCAAACTTTTTTAAGGCATAAACGTTATCTTTACAGTAATCAACCACTACAACCATGACCACAGCCACGCAAAAGCTGCAGATCCTGGAATCGCTCAATGCTTTGGACCAATCGCAGTCCGAAAAGGTACTAGCCTACATTAAAGACATGCTGGTGTCTTCTCGTGATGAATCGCAGTACAAAAAATTCAAGCGTGCAGCGATGAAAGAAATCCGGCAGGCATTGAAAACCGATCGGAGTTTGAAGTCGGGTAAGTAATGCGACCGCTTCTTATCTTCAGGCACGTATCCCGGTGCCCGGCATGTTATTCTCCTTCCGCCAGCAGAGGCACAGTATTTATCAGTTGTTCCGAACGTATTTTTCCCATTTCTCCAGCACATTCTTAAAATCATCAGGCAGTTCCGAATCAAACTGCATTTTTTTGCCGGTAACCGGATGGATAAATCCGAGTGTTTTTGCGTGCAGGGCTTGCCGTGGCATTATCTTAAAACAGTTTTGAACAAACTGTTTGTACTTGGTAAATACGGTTCCCTTCACCACCTGGTCTCCGCCATACGTGGCATCATTGAACAGGGGATGGCCGAGGTATTTCATGTGTGCCCTGATTTGGTGGGTTCGGCCGGTTTCCAGCCGGCATTCGACAAGCGAAACATACCGCAGCGGCTTCAGTAGTTTATAATGGGTTACGGCATGTTTTCCTATATCGCCATCAGGAAAGGCTGTAATCACGCGCCTGTCTTTTGGGCTTCGGCCAAGGTTTACCGAAATGGTGCCCTCGGGCGGGCTGGGTTCGCCCCACACCAGTGCCCAGTAGGTGCGTTCGATGGTATGATCAAAAAATTGTTTGGCAAGGCCTGTCATTACCGGTTCAGACTTGGCAATAACCAGCAAGCCCGAAGTATCTTTATCAATGCGGTGCACCAGGCCGGGCTTTCCTTCGTTGCCGGGAAGTTGCGGCAGATTACTGAAGTGGTAAGTCAGCGCATTGACCAGCGTTCCGCTCCAGTTCTGGTAAGCGGGGTGCACTACCATACCGGTCGGCTTATTGATTATCAGCAGGTGGTCATCTTCGTACACGATGTTCAGCGGAATGTTTTCCGGTACGATGTCGGTATCGCGCGGGGGTTCGGGTAATGAAATAACGATTACATCGTTGGGATGAACTTTGTAGTTTGATTTTACAACCTTTCCGTTTACAGTTACAAAGCCGTCATCAATGCCCTTTTGGATTTTGGTACGGGTAATGTTGGGCAACCGGTCGTTAAGAAATTTATCAATGCGCAGAAGGCCTTGCCCCGGGTCGGCCACAATGCGGTGGTGCTCAAATAAAACTTCTTCTTCGCTATGGTCGGGCTCAAGGTCTTCGCTCAGCATTCTGCAAATTACAAAATTGTTGACCTCATGAATTTTACGGGTTCATCGCAAAGGTTTGTACAACCTGGCTATATTCGCACCGTTTTTACCATATGAAATTTTCAGGGTTTATTTTTTTACTGACTGCCTTCCTTTCGGCTTGCAACAGCCATTCACTTACCCCAGTTAATGAGAACCTTTTTGAATCCGGCATCAGCCTTGGCCAACTGGCCGATCGCACCATTAATGAAGCCTCGGGCATCGCGGCAAGCCGCGTTAATCAAGGTATGCTTTGGACGCACAACGACAGTGGCGATAAGGCAAGGATTTTTTTAATCGACTCGCTGGGGCGCACCATGATGGAAGTAAAGCTGCCCGGCATAAGGAACCGCGATTGGGAGGACATGGCCGCAGGGCCGGGGCCTGACTCAACAAAAAGTTACGTTTACATAGCTGAGATAGGTGATAACGATGCCCGCTACGAGGTGAAGTACATTTACCGATTCGAAGAGCCGTTTTTTAGAGGTGCCGATACCACTATCCTTCAGGTTGACTCAATTCGGTTTGTTTACCCCGATGGCAACCGGGATGCTGAAACAGTAATGGTTGACCCGCTTACCCGCGACCTGTTCATCCTCTCCAAACGCGAAAAGAAGGTAAACCTCTACCGCCTGCCCTTTCCGCAACCGGTTGCCGAAGTGGCTACAGCCGAACTGGCGGTTGCAGGTCTCGACTTTCACCGGCTGGGCGAGGAGAAGGGCTACCACCCGCGGTATTTCAACCAGGTTGTCGGAGGGGATATTTCACCCGATGGGTCGGAAGTTCTGGTGAAGGACTATAGTTCGGTGTATTACTGGAAACGCAGGCAGGGCGAGTCGATTAACGAACTTCTACAGCGTACGCCCGAAATTTTACCCTATGCACCTGAAGCGCGTGGGGAAGGTATTGCGTTTAGTCTTAACGGATGGGGCTACTACACGATAAGCGAAGAAGTAGATGGCCACATTCCTCATCTTGTTTTTTACCGGAGAAAAAAATAGGGAAAAAATTTGTCAGGGTTAACATGAAGGGCTAGGAACGGTATCCGGTAGACCCCACGGTTCATTCTGTGACTAAAAAACTGAACATAAAATTGCGCAATCGAATAATTGCAGGTATATTCGCAACCGAATAGTTTCACAATTAAGCGCAAATGAGAAAATTAAAATTACAGGTGCAGGTGTCCGTTGATGGCCTCATCGCTGGTCCAAACGGAGAAATGGATTGGATGATTTATAATTGGTCGGATGATATAAAAAAGGATGTTGACAACATTACAACACCCGTTGACACGATTCTGCTTGGAAAGAATTTGGCAGTGGGGTTCATTCCACATTGGGCTGCGGTAGCTCAGGACAATAACGACCCGGATCAAGAGGCAGGGATTACTTATTCCCAAACTCCAAAAATTGTATTCAGCAAAACCTTGACTACATCCGAGTGGGAAAACACCGAAATTGAAAACGGTGATTTTGTAGAGAAAATAGACGTATTAAAAAAACAAGACGGCAAAGACCTGATAGTTTATGGCGGTGGCAAGTTTGTTTCATCGCTCATCAAAGGAATGCCCATTTTTCAGGACGTAGATGCTATGCAAAAACTGAAGTTAGTATCATCAAAACATTTTGATTGTGGAATAATAGTCCTTGTTTACAAACCCATGTAAGTTATGAGACGTGATGTATTTCAAGCCATTGCAGACCCTACAAGACGGGCAATCATCATGCTGCTGACCACAGGAACCATGACACCCAATGCCATTGCAGAACACTTTGATTCAAGCCGGCAAGCCATATCAAAACACTTACAAATCCTTACCGAATGCGAAATCGTAACGCAAGAACCGAAAGGCAGAGAAATTCATTACCACTTAAACGCCAAAAAAATGAAAGAAGTGGAAAAGTGGCTGGAACAATTCAAACAAATGCTGGCAACGAAATTCAATCAATTAGATAATGTATTGGAAAAACTCAAACTCAACAAAAAATGAACAACCCCTTTTTATTCAACGTTCAGGTGGTCAAAGAAAACAACCAAATCAAGGTAGAGCGGTCATTCAATGCTCCCATCGACTTGGTGTGGGCTGCCTGGACAGAAGCCGACATCCTTGATCAATGGTGGGCGCCTAAGCCCTGGCGTGCCGAAACCAAGCACATGGACTTTCGGGAAGGCGGATACTGGCTGTATGCCATGGTAGGCCCTGAAAATGAAAAACACTGGTCCAGGGCAGATTATGAGAAAATAGTCCCCGAAAAATACTTTTCCGCTTTCGATGGCTTTTGCGATGAACACGGAAAGCTGAACCCTGCGATGCCCAGAAGCAAATGGGAAAACAACTTTATCGCCCATGGCGACCAAACCCTTGTACACATCATACTGAGTTTTGACAGCTTGGAGGATTTAGAGAAAATCATAGCAATGGGCTTTCAGGAAGGCTTTACGGCAGGGCTTGAAAACCTTGACCAGTACATTTCCGCACAATTTTATCTTCGCAGGCAAAACAAGCCCGACAACAGGCCACGGGTATGCACTTATCTCAATTTTCAGGGCAAGGCCGAAGAGGCATTTAATTTTTACAGGAATATTTTTAAATCCGACTTTGTTAACGGCATCAAGCGGTTTAGCGACCTTCCGGCTGATCCCAATCACCCGCCTGTTGCTGAGTCTGTGAAAAACATGATTCTGCACGTAGAATTGCCCATTATCGGTGGGCATATATTGATGGGAACAGACGCTCCGAAAGAAATGGGATTTACTGTGTTGCAAGGCAACAACATGCACATACAAATTGAGCCCAGTTCAAGAGAAGAAGCAAAACGTTTGTTTGATGAACTTTCTGCCGGTGGAAAGGTGGAAATGCCCATCCAGGATATGTTTTGGGGCGCTTACTATGGAAATTTTACAGATAAATTCGGAATAAACTGGATGATTAACTTTCAGCACCGGCAGGCATGACGGACAAAGTTCAAAAGTAATCTGAACAATTAGTTTCAAAAATTATTTACGATAAACCGGAAGATAAGTCAGTTAAAATTAAACGGATAGTCCGTACTCATACCACTAACCTATTAGAGCCCATCTCAAAAATATCTCCGTTATGACCAACGATAGTAAGACATCTTAGCGGAT
>CAYNIH010000123.1:0-7589 GCA_964397115.1 uncultured Roseivirgaceae bacterium
TGGCTCGTTTGGCGGCCAGCCTTCGGAGTTTGCCAAATTTGCTACTGCCCTAGTGGTGGCAAAGTTCATTGGCTCTATCGGATTTCGGATGGATAACCTGCGCAACCAGGTTATTCTCTTTGCGATGATTGGCATACCCATGCTGATCATCCTGGCACAGAAAGACACCGGCACAGCCCTGGTATTTTCTGCGTTTGTACTTGTTTTCTTTCGCGAGGGCATGTCGCCTTTTTTAATGATAGTTGGTCTTGCATCGGCTGCCATTTTTGTGCTTACCCTTTTGGTACAGAATGAACTCTACCTGTATGGGGCAATTGGGGTGTTATTGAGTATCGCCATTTTAGCCGGTAAGAAAAAATTCAAGCGCATTGCGTTGCTTACCCTGGGAGCCCTGGCACTGGCCGGAGTTATTCAAAGTGTGGATTATGTGATTACCGATGTGTTGAAACCGCACCAGCAAAACCGCATCCGCGCCCTTATTAACCCTGATGCCGATCCGCTGGGGTATGGTTGGAATGTAACACAATCCAAAATAGCTATCGGCAGCGGGGGCTTTTCCGGCAAAGGTTTTCTGGAAGGCACCCAAACCAAGTTTGACTTTGTGCCTGAACAGAGTACGGATTTTATTTTCTGTACCATCGGGGAGGAGCATGGCTGGCTGGGCAGTGTGGTGGTGGTGGGGCTTTTCGTTACACTGCTCCTCCGGATTGTTTACCTGGCCGAACGACAGAAGAACCGTTTTGCCCGCGTATATGGGTACAGTGTGGCCAGCATTTTCTTTTTCCATTTTGCCATCAACATCGGCATGACCATCGGACTGTTTCCGGTTATTGGAATACCGTTGCCCTTCTTCAGCTATGGAGGTTCCGCACTTTGGGGGTTTACCATTTTGCTGTTTATCCTGCTTAAGTTGGATGCTCACCGCGGGCAAGTGCTGCAGCGCTTGTAGCAATCAGTCGGCAAACTGAATAATTTGTCGTACAAATCGGGGCAAATCGCTGGTGGAGCGTGGCTCCCGGTTTAAAGTCAGGTTTACAATCACGGGTTGCCGGTTAATAATTCCATAGGTTACCAACGTATATTCTCCACCGGCTGAATGCCGTGGTCGCAGCCTATAGCCGGTTGCTTTGTGGTTCATCAGGTAACACGTTGTTTTCGCTTTTACCCGATGTTTCTTCCGTTCAAGTTGTTGAATCAGTTGTTCAGCCACATCATTTAACGTTGTGGCTTTAACATACCACCATTCCATCTGGTAATCGTCACACGTTAGCTGGGTGGCCGAATACGCCCGGCACCCGGAGGGTACCGGAAATTTCTTTCCGCAAAAGTTCAGTTCGGTTACCCGGCTGAAATAGGCGATCAGGATGGCAGCCAGGATGATGCCGATAAACAGGATGGACCGGAAGCCCATGACAGGAAGGTTACTAGGGTGTGTTGATTTCGTTGTAGCCCTCGTTCGGGTTGGTGTCGGTCCAACTCATCGGGTAATTTCTATCCACAAACTCCAGTGCATCGGTTGTCAGGTACAATGGCTTGAAGGTATCGATCATCACGGCCAGTTCGTGCGTTTCTTTGGCGCCAATGCTTTTTTCTACCGTGCCGGGGTGCGGGCCGTGCGGCAAACCGCCCGGGTGCAGGGTAAACGAACCGCGATCGATGCCCCTGCGGCTCATAAAATTTCCCTCGGCATAATACAGCACCTCATCACTGTCGATGTTGCTGTGGTTGTAAGGAGCAGGGATGGCCAGCGGGTGGTAATCGAACAGGCGGGGCACAAACGAGCAGATTACAAAATTGTGCGCCTGGAAGGTTTGGTGAATGGGCGGGGGCATGTGGATGCGCCCGGTTATCGGCTCAAAGTCGTGAATGGAAAAGGCATAGGGCCACAAGAATCCGTCCCAGCCAACCAGGTCAAGCGGACTATAATCGTATACGTATTGATGCAGGTATCCCTGTTTTTTAATCTTCATCAAAAACTCGCCCTTGCTGGTATCGGTAATCAGTTCGTGGGGAGGGCGGATGTCGCGCTCGCAGTAGGGGGAGTGTTCGAGTAACTGGCCCAGGTCGTTGCGGTAGCGTTTTACGGTTTCAACCGGTGAGGCTGCCTCAATAATCAGCAGGCGCAGCGGTCCCTGTTCCTCGAACTCAAGTTTATAAATTACCGTGCGGGGAATAACCACGTAATCGCCCTGGCGGATGTCGAGTTTGCCGAATTGCGAAATCAGAACCCCTTTTCCGTCATGAATAAAGATCACCTCATCGCCTTCGGCATTTTTGTAAAAGTAGTCCATCTTTCTAATGGCTGGTGAACAGATGGCAATGGAGCAGTCGTTGTTTTTGAGCAGCACTTTGCGGGCATCCAGGTAGTCGGTACCGGTTGTGGTTACTTTCGAGGTGTTCAGGTGGGTTTGGCGGAGGCCGTAATCCTCAACGATTTTAGGTCCGTATTTTACCGGTTCTTTTAGTTGCTTGATGCGTGTTGGCGGGTTGATGTGATAAAGGTTGGAGTAAATCCCTGAAAAGCCCTCGGAACTTACCAGTTCCTCCTTATATAAACTGCCATCGGGCTGACGAAACTGAGTGTGACGTTTAGGCGGAATGTTTCCAAGTCGGTGGTAATACATGGCGGGTTGCCTTTAGGAAGGGCAAGTTAATAAAATTTTGCCCTTATCGTGATTACGCGTTTAGGTGGCTGTCACAATCCCGACCGATCCAGTTCGGGTAGGCGATCGAACAACTTCAGCGACTGCAAAAAGATTTCGTTGGTTTCGTTTAGTATCGGGTAAAGGCCTTTGTTGTTCCAGATTTTGCGGGCTATCTGTGCTTTAACATGAATTTGAAAAAGTTTCTTTTTGGTGTTGAGTTCTTTCCAATCGGGTCTCACTTTATTTCGCTGCCCTACTTTTACCAGGTCGTTCAGCATCTGGTCAGTTACTGTAAACCGGCTGTAAAAATGGTCGAAGCCCTGCTTCTCCAGTTCAGCCTTGTTTTTTTCGGCATAGGTGAACGTATATTCCTGCAAGGAGGTAGAAGTATATAGTTCGTTCAGGTAGTGGCTGTTCAGGGTGGTATCCAGCGGCACAAAATAATCGGGCATAATGCCTCCGCCCCCGTAAACCGTTCGGCCGTTTGCCGTAGTGTACTTGAGGGAGTCGTTGAATTTGATGCTATCGGCATGAAAAAACTCGCCTTTTTTGTAGCGCTCCATAATATCCAGCGCATACTCCTCTTCATCGGTGTAGGGTTTTTGAATGCTTCGCCCGCTGGGCGTATAGTAGCGCGAAATGGTGAGTCGGAGTTCCGAACCATCACTCAGGTCGAACGGATGTTGTACCAGTCCCTTCCCGAATGTTCTGCGACCCACAATCAACGCCCGGTCATTATCCTGTAAGGCTCCAGCCAGTATTTCGGAAGCCGAAGCGCTGCCCTCGTTCACCAGCACAATCAGCGCTCCTTCTTCGAAAATACCACGCCTGGTTGAGGTGGCATTGGTGTTAAGCCGCTCGTCTTTTCCGTTGGTATAAACAATTTTTTTACCCTCTTTCAGAAAATCATCAGCCATTTCAATAGCCACGTTCATGTATCCGCCCGGGTTACCCTGCAGGTCGAGCACGAGTTTCTTCATGCCGGCCTGCTGCAATTCCCTGAAGGCGCTGGCAAATTCTTCATAGGTGGTGGCGGCAAACCGGCTCACTTTAATGTACCCGGTTTCGGCATCCACCATGTAGGCCACATCCACCGAGTACTGCGGAATTTTATCGCGGATAATGTTGAAGGTAAGCGGCTCGCTGGTACCGGAACGTTTAATGGTTACCTTCACTTCGGTGCCACGTGGTCCTTTCAGCAACTTCATCACCTGGGCATTGGTGATGCCGATGCCGGCCACATTTTTTCCATCCACTTCAATGATTTTGTCACCCGAGCGGATGCCGAGTGCTTCTGATGGGCCTCCGCTGAGCGGGGCTACCACCACGATGGTATCCTGGAAAACATTAAACTCAATGCCGATGCCGTCAAAATTTCCGCGCAGGTCTTCGTTGGCGGCTACCCGGTCGGATGCCGGAATAAAAGCCGAATGGGGGTCCAGCTTGGTGAGCAGGTGTTGTATGGATTCATCAACCAGCTTATCGGTTTTAATGTCGTCAACGTATTTTTCCTGGATGTAGGTAAGCACTTCGCGCAGTTTTTGAACGTCCTTGCCCACCTCGCCTGATGGGTTGCGTTGTCCGAAACTGGCGCCCAGAAAAATGCCGGCTGCTAGGCCGATGAACAGCACGAAAGGTAACCGGATTTGGTTAGGCGTATTATTAATGTTCTCGCTCATGGTTATGTGAATCTGATGAGTAAACAAGTCAGCGGGCATTCCGTTCGCCCTGCAGACGGACAAAAATGGCAAAAATCGAGTGAACCAAAGCAGCTTACTGTATTTTACCCGGTGAATACTTATATTTGGCGTGGCATGAGTATCCCGGCATTACGATCAAAGCGCATTTCTGAATTGGTTGAGGATAATTATGTTCACGCCTACGTGCTTTACTATTTCGGCATCCGGTTTGCCGATTACCCGGAACATACCCTTGAGAAGGTGTGTACCGAACGGGGCCTGAACCTGGAGCAAGTGATCAGGGAATTGGAGAACGCTGTGCTTGTGCCCCGCGAGGAGGTTCCGCTGGTTTCTTACCCGGTTGATTTGATTATCGAGTACCTGAAGCATTCCCATTTTCTGTTCATCAAACACAAATTACCCTACATCGCGCGCCTGGTAAACGAGTTCAGGGCTGAAGCGGAATACCACGCTATTGAGCGCGACCTGAAAATAGTGTTTCCGCTTTTTGTTGAAGATTTTATCCATCACATTTACGAAGAAGAAGATACCTTGTTCCGGTACATCCTGGCGCTGGACAAGGCGTTGAAACAAAAGTACATTCCCACCCGCCTTTATTACCTGATTGAAAAGCACTCCGTGCAAAAGTTTGCCATTGAGCACGAAGTGCATGATGATGAGATGGAAGGCATCCGGAAAATCACCAATGATTACACCTATGCAGCCGATGCCCCGCTGGCGCTAAAGGTAATTTACAACGAGCTACGCGAGTTTGGCAAAAGCCTGGCCGTGCATGCCCGCATTGAGAATGAGATTCTCTTCCCGAAGGGCCTGGTACTGGAGACGAAGGTGAAGCAACTTTTTTTCAGTCGTGCTGCCTTAAACTGATGGGCAGAATACTGGCCATTGATTACGGCTTGAAACGCACGGGGCTCGCGGTTACCGACCCGCTGCGGATTATTGCCACCGCGCTGGATACGGTGCCCACCTCGCAACTGCTGGATTACCTCAAAGCCTATTGCGAAAAGGAGCCGGTTGACGAGTGGGTAATCGGCATGCCCCGCACGCTGAACAATGAAGACTCGGCCACTGCCCCTCACGTACGGCAATTTATTGACCAGTTGAAAAAAAATTTTCCTGAAAAGCCTGTTCATCAGGTTGATGAACGGTTTACCAGCTCTATCGCCCAGCGCGCGCTGATTGAAGGGGGCATGAAAAAAAAAGAACGGCAGGTGAAAGGCAACGTAGATAAGGTGAGTGCCGTGTTGATATTGCAGGGGTTTATGGAGTCGCGCAGGTGATTTTACGGAAGGCTTCTCCAGTTCAATAACTACTCAGAAGTGAAATAATCCGGCACACTATCAATTCAGCCCTGTTGTTTTAAAACGGCAGAATCTCGTTGGCAACGAATTTAAATGGTGCGGATAATGGTTAATTTTGCATCAAGAAGCAGTTTAAGAATGGTTTACCCGATTGTACTCTATGGCGACCCGGTGTTGCGGCAACGGAGCAGGGAAATTCAACCCGGCACCGATGTCAGCGAATTGGTGGAAGACATGTTCCAGACCATGCATGCCGCCCAGGGAATCGGCCTGGCTGCCCCGCAAATCGGCAAAAGCCTACGCCTGTTTGTGGTGGACGGAACAACCTTGAGTAAAGGCGAAGAGGAAGCCGAGCCCGGCATGGAAGAATTTAAAAAGGTTTTTATTAACCCCGTGATGCTGGAAGAGCTCGGAACACCCTGGGAATTTGAAGAAGGCTGCCTGAGCATTCCTTCCATCCGCGAAAAGGTGTCGCGCAAGGATACCGTCAGGATTCGCTACTACGATGAACAATGGAACCTGAAAGAAGAACAATATAACGGCATGAAGGCGCGCATCATTCAGCACGAATACGATCACCTGGAAGGCAAACTGTTTATCGACTACCTGTCGCCATTAAAAAAGCGGCTGTTGAAAGCAAAACTCAGCAACATCAGCCGGGGCGAGGTGGATACCGAATACCGCATCCTGGCGCCAATCAGGAAATGATTCAAGATTCAAAATTCAAAGATTCAAGATTCGAAATTCGAGATTCAAAATTTAAGGTTCAAGATTAGTTATTAAGAGATAGCTTTTAACTTTAGGCATTGAGTCTGCTCCAATCTTGAATTTTAGACCTTGAATCTTGAATACTCCCTCCCGTCTCCCCGATGTCGGCACCAGCATTTTCGCCATCATGTCGAAAATGGCTAATGACCATGGTGCCATCAACCTTTCACAGGGCTTCCCTGATTTTCAGGTTGACCCCACGATCATTAACCTGGTGCACCGGTTTATGCAGGAGGGGCACAACCAGTATGCGCCCATGCCGGGTGTTCCGGCTTTGCGGCAAGTTATCGCCTCGGTTATTGAAAGTACCTATGGAAGGCCCGTCAATCCCGAATCGGAAATAACCGTAACAGCCGGAGGCACCGAGGCCCTTTATGCCGCCATTGCCGCCCTGGTACACCCCGGTGATGAGGTGGTGGTGTTTGATCCGGCTTATGATTCGTACAACCCCGCCATCCGGCTCAATGGCGGTGTGCCGGTGCACATCAACCTTACCTACCCGGATTTTTCGATTGATTGGAAGTTGGTGAAATCCAAAATCACTTCGCGTACGCGCATGATCATAATCAACACCCCGCACAACCCCAGTGGCGCAGTGTTATTGCCAACTGATTTGATGAAACTTGAAAAACTCGCAGTTGAGCACGATTTGATCGTATTAAGCGATGAGGTGTACGAACGCATTATTTTTGACGGCATCCGCCATGAGAGCGTGCTTCACTATTCGAATCTCGCCAGCCGGAGCTTGGCTGTGTTTTCATTTGGAAAAACCTTTCATGCCACCGGCTGGAAAGTGGGGTATGTTATTGCACCCGAAATGCTGACGCGCGAACTTCGCAAAACCCACCAGTTCATTACCTTTTCGGTAAATACCCCGGTTCAGCTGGCGTTGGCCGAGTACATGAAAGACCCCTGCCATTATGTAACCCTCGGAAAATTTTATCAGCAAAAGCGCGACTACTTTTTGCAGGGGATAAAAGGCTCCTCATTCGAGCCCGTGGCCTGCCACGGCTCCTATTTTCAATCGCTGTCATACCGGGCCGTTTCCTCTTTGCCCGACAGGCAGATGGCGGAAGAGCTAACCATTAAACACAAGGTGGCTTCGATTCCGGTTTCGGCTTTTTATAACGACAAGACCGACAACCGGCTGTTGCGCTTCTGTTTCGCGAAAAGCG
>CAYNIH010000124.1:0-5199 GCA_964397115.1 uncultured Roseivirgaceae bacterium
GTACAACCCCGACTGCTCATGGTTAGGCATGTTGCGGAGCAGGAAATCGCCAAAGCCCGAAAGGTCGCTGGTAACGGCCGGCACCCCGCTGGCCATGCACTCCAGCGGAGTGTAGCCCCACGGCTCGTAATAGCTTGGAAAAATGCCCAGGTGGCAGCCTCGCACAAACTGGCTGTATTCAATACCGAATAAGGGATTGGTGCTGGTGATGAAGTCCGGGTGATACACAATCTTTACTTTGTCGGTGGGATGGTTGAGCAGGTTCTTCCTGTACAGAAACTGCAGGATGTCGTCCTGCTCCTCATTAACCAGTTTGTGGGTGAACACCAGGGGCGGGTTTTTGCTTTTCCACGACTGAATGGTTCTGCGGTAGCGCAGCTTCCAGTACTCATCCACAAATTTGTTCAGGTCGGGCAGGCGGTGGTCCTGGCTGGTGGTGCCTGCATAAAACAACCGTTTACCCACCTGCCTCTGGATGGCCTCGCAGGTCTGGCGGATTTCCTCCATCATGGCCCGCGATTGCAGCACTTCGGGTTTAATGCTGTAGTACTCGCGCCTGGTTACAAAAAACATCACCACGGTTAAGTCGGCATTTTCCTTTATCAGCTGGCGGTTCAGCCGGTAAAGCGCTTCCAGCGTTAAGTCGAACCCCTTGTTTTTGTATTCGTACCGCCCCGAGGTGAACAGGTAAATGGTTTTATCTAAGTCAAACGCATACGACTGAAAAAAATGCCCCATGACAAACTGATGGATTTCTTCCTTGTACTGGGCATGCAGGTTCTGAAATTCGTGCAGCGCCACAAACCGCTCAATGTTAAGGCCGTTGGGCAGGATAATATCGGGCTTTCTTTTCAACAGGTGCTTGCATTCACGCGCGGTAACTTCACTTACCGTGCTCAGCACATCGGCTGCGTTGGCGCAGGCGAATTCAATTTTCGCCTCTGCCTCAATCCAGAATTTCCTGGCCTCCTCCTCCCAGTTAAAAAACGGCAGGTGCGAATAAAACTGTGGCGAGTTAATGGCCAGGTGCCTGCCCAGTTGCGTGGCGTGGGTGGTAAACACCGTTTTCACCGGAAGTTTTTTCTTTTTGATGTCCAGTATGGGCACGCCTGCCATCCATTCATGAAAATGTGCGATAACAGGCTGATCGGTACCCGCCAGTTTCGAAAAGGTTTCAATAAATAAGCGGGTCAGGTGCGCAAAGGCCACCACCTGGTTTACCAGGGCATGGTCTTCGGGCGTGCCAATGCTGTGATCTTTCCAAAGCAGGTATTTAAGGGTACGCAGTTGCTCATCGCTTACGCTCTTTGGATTCAGCAACACCACCCGCGGCCTTCCGGTTATCAGCCACTCGGCATAATGCGCTTCAATGCCCTGGTCGCGCAGGTGCTGCACGGCCAGTCCAAACACATCGCTGGCGTCATCAAGGGGTTCAATTTCGGCAAGAACGTTTTGCGATAAGAAGGGGCCTACCATGCAATACGGTCCGGTTTTATTGGCCATCACGGCAGGCACCTTCGAGCGGATGACCGTGTAAATGCCTCCCACCTGGTTGCACACCTCCCAGGCCACTTCAATAAGTGTGGCGGCTGGAAACTGATTGTTGCTCTTGCTCTTCTTTGGCATACTTAAAGTCAAAATGGCGTAAACCGGTTTTTAAAGCTATTAATTAAATGACAAAAATTCTGATTCAGTCAATGGATTATGTTTTGAGGATGCTGCAGAAAAATGAAAGCGCTATGAACTTCGAAAAATTCACGATAAAATCACAAGAGGCATTACAGAAATCGGCCGAGCTGGCCATGGGCCTGCACCAACAGGCCATTGAGCCGGGACACGTGCTGAAAGCCATTTTTGAAACCGATGAAAACGTAACCGGCTACCTGGTTAAGAGACTCGCTATTAACCAAAACCTGGTAACTACACGGCTGGAAGAGTTGTTGAACTCCTATCCCCGCGTTTCCGGTCAGCAACCGTATTTATCGTCAGCCACCAATGCCGTACTGCAGCAAGCCGAAAAGGAGCTGAGGGAATTTAAAGATGAGTACATCGCGGTTGAACACCTGTTGCTGGCTATTCTTTCTGCCAAAGACAAAGCCTCGGTTATTTTGCGTGATGCCGGTTTTGAACGTGGCGCCTTGATCAAGGCCATTAAAGAACTGCGGGGCGGAGCTAAAGTTACCGACCAAAATGCCGAAGCCAAGTACAAATCGCTTGAGCGCTATTCTAAAAACCTGAACGAACTGGCCAAACGGGGCAAAATCGATCCGGTTATCGGACGGGATGAGGAGATCAGGCGGGTGCTTCAAATCCTTTCGCGCAGAACCAAAAATAATCCCATCCTGTTGGGCGAGCCCGGTGTAGGCAAAACCGCCATTGTAGAGGGCATGGCCCAACGCATTGTGAATGGCGATGTGCCTGAAAACCTGAAGGATAAGATCATTGTATCGCTCGACATGGGCCTGCTCGTTGCCGGAGCAAAGTACAAAGGCGAATTTGAAGAGCGCCTGAAGGCCGTCATCAAAGAAGTAACCGATTCAAACGGGCAGTTTATCCTGTTTATTGACGAAATCCACACCCTTATAGGAGCGGGTGGCGGTGGCGAAGGCGCCATGGATGCCGCCAACCTGTTAAAACCGGCCCTCGCCCGTGGCGAACTGCACGCCATTGGTGCTACCACACTGAAAGAGTACCAGAAGTATATCGAAAAAGACAAGGCGCTGGAGCGCAGGTTCCAGTCGGTAATGGTGGATGAGCCCTCGGTAGAAGACTCCATATCCATTCTTCGCGGGATAAAAGACAAGTATGAACTGCACCATGGCGTTCGCATTAAAGATGATGCGGTTATTTCGGCTGTGGAACTTTCCAACCGCTACATCAGCGACCGCTTCCTGCCCGACAAAGCCATTGACCTGATGGATGAAGCGGCTTCGAAACTTAGGCTTGAGATGGACTCCCTACCCGAAGAGTTGGATGAACTAAACCGGAAAATCATGCAACTGGAAATCGAACGGGAGGCCATCCGCAGGGAAAAGGATAAAGAAAAAGAAACCGTGCTCTCCAAAGAAATTGCCGAGTTGTCGGCCCAAAGAAATTCCCTCAAAGCCAAATGGGAGAGCGAAAAAGAAGTGGTACAGGGCATCCGGCAGGTAAAGGAAGCCATCGACAGGCTGAAATTTGAAGCCGAACAGGCCGAAAAAGCCGGTGACTACGGCAAAGTAGCCGAAATCCGGTATGGAAACATTACCGAAGCCGAAAAAAAGCTGAACAGCCTTCAACTGAAGATGAAAGAAATGCAGGCCGAAAAATCGCTGCTGAAGGAAGAGGTTGACAGCGAAGACATTGCCGAGGTAGTGGCACGCTGGACGGGCATACCCGTTTCGAAAATGCTGCAAAGCGAACGCGAAAAACTGCTCCATCTGGAAGAAGAACTCAGTAAACGGGTGGCCGGGCAGGAAGAGGCCATCAGGGCGTTGAGTGATGCCGTTCGCAGAAGCCGTGCCGGCCTGCAGGACCCCAAGCGCCCCATCGGCTCGTTTATCTTTATGGGAACCACCGGGGTGGGCAAAACCGAACTCTCCAAAGCACTTGCCGAATACCTTTTTAATGACGAGCACGCCATGGTGCGCATTGACATGAGCGAGTACCAGGAACGCCACAGCGTAAGCCGGCTGATTGGCGCGCCCCCCGGCTATGTGGGTTACGATGAAGGCGGCCAGCTTACCGAAGCCATCCGCAGAAAACCTTACTCGGTCATCCTGCTCGATGAAATTGAGAAGGCGCACCCGGATGTATTCAACATCCTGCTGCAGGTACTGGATGACGGAAGGCTTACGGATAATAAAGGGCGGGTGGCAAACTTTAAAAACACCATCATCATCATGACCACCAACATCGGATCGCATATTATCCAGGAGAATTTCGAAAAAATTACCGACCAGAATTATTTTGAAATACTGGAAGCAACAAAAGACGAGGTGGTGGCGTTATTAAAGAAATCGGTTCGCCCTGAATTTGTAAACCGGATTGACGAAATCATTATGTTCAGGCCGCTGAGCCGGAACGACATCCGCAAAATTGTGGACATCCAGGTTAACCTGGTTTGCAAGCGGCTCGAAGAAAGCGGGGTGCGGCTCGAAGTTTCGGATGCCGCCCGCAACCGGCTCGCTAAACTGGGCTACGAGCCGCAATTTGGCGCGCGGCCGCTGAAACGGGTAATGCAGCGCGAGGTTTTAAATGAACTGTCCAAACAAATTTTATCCGGTACGGTTCACAAGGATTCGATAATTCTGGTGGATATAAAAAATGAAGTAGAATTCGTTTTCGAGAACCTTGCGGACGCGGAAGTTGTTAATTGAATAGGTTTAAGGATTGGTTAATCTCCGTTTTCGGTTTTGCTTACTCAGCCAACAGAAGGCAAAACCGGAGGGCCCCTCGCGGAGAAGCCTCCGGATCCCAGCCGGGGGATGAGGGTTTGGTTTGAGGGGCTTTTACTGAAGTGCCCCGCACCTATTTAAGGTCGGGGCATTTCTTTTAATGCTGATGGCCCCACTGCGTACCAAAAAGTTCAAAAAACACTCCTGCCGTCAGAAAATCACGCCCGATTTCATCCACCAGCCGGTAATCGTACTGATACAGGTAGCCAACCAGCAAGTAAATTTCTTTGGATAACCTTGAGTATAATGCCACAATAACCCGGTTGCGCTCGAAATACGGAGCCCGGTTGCTAAGGAAAATCTCACTACTGACCGCCAGTTGAAACGGCCGGTAACCGCGCACCTGCTTGCCAAAGGGATACACCCCGGCAAGCCGGTAGCGAAACCGGTTGCGGTTGCCTCTATCGGTAAAACGGAACTCGGCCCGGTACCGGTGCTCAATCTTAAATCTTCCGATGGGTTGATTTAGGGTTACCTGTGGCCACAGGCGTACTTCATCGGAATTTTTGGGCTTTATGAAGGTCCCTCCCTCGGCATAGGTTTGGTAAGTGCCTCCGGCAAGTGTAAACCGCAGAAAGGGGTTGAGTTGGTAATTAAAGCCTCCGGTAAATTCGTAGTAGTGAAAATCATCGTAAAATTGCAGCGACCTCACCTGCAGCTCGGTAAATGCGCTCCATTTTTCGCCTTGGTTGTACTTTAGGTTAATGATGTTCAAGCTTCCAAGGCGGCTATCCTGAGCCATAGAAATGAAGCCGGCAAACAC
>CAYNIH010000124.1:5209-7551 GCA_964397115.1 uncultured Roseivirgaceae bacterium
TGCTCCTTTATGTGTTATCCGATTCATAAAGACTTCACGCAAATCCGAAAAGCAGGATTGGGCAAACCCGGCCAGTTTATCATGCTCTGCAAATCATGCACGTTCCAACCCTAACCCGGGTTTATCCGAACAATACATGATGCCATCCTTCAGAATAAATCCGCCTGTTACTTCATCTTTTGCCAAATCGAGGCTGCCGTCAAGGTCAATGTACTTTGTATTGGCGCAGGCAAAAGCGGTGTGTAGGGCGGCTGTTATGCTTACGGCACTCTCATCGTTGCAGCCCCAGAACAGTTCAATGCCTTCATGCTGGGCGATGTCGGCTATCTTCAGCGCCTGGCTCACGCCCCCGCATTTCATCAGCTTAATGTTAAAAATGCCCGCTGCCCGGGGTGGCTTTATCAGCGAAAGCGCATCAGCCGGAGTGATGAGCGACTCATCGGCTGCAATTTTTTGTTTGATTTCATCGGGCAACTGCTTCAGTTCAACAACTGATTTGGCGGGCAAGGGTTGCTCAATCAGTTCTAAATCCAGGTGTTTCGTTTTATGGTAAAAGTCAATCGTCTGCTGGATAGAATATCCCTGGTTGGCATCAATGCGAATGATAAAGTAGCTGCCGAACCGTTCGCGCAGTTTTACCAGCCGCTCGATGTCTTCATTCAAATCCTTTCCCAATTTCACCTTCAGGATTTTAAATCCTTTCTGTTTATAATCTTCGGCTTCCTTCAGGGTTTCGTCAACATTTTTAATACCGATGGTATTCGAAGTGGGCATTGAATAAATTTTCTGGCCGAGGTATTTCACCAAGGGTATGCCCAGGAATTTTGTAAAGGCATCGTACAAGGCAATGTCGAGCGCAGCGCGTGCAGCAGGGTTTTTCAGGAATTTATTCCATACCTCAAACGTAAGCTGACCGATCTCCCGGATGTCGCGGCCAATCAAAAATTCCAGGTTTTGCGCCTGCAAGGCTTCCAGTGTCTGGTTCAGGTTTTCACCCACCACGTACTCACTCGGGTTGCCCGCCCCGATGCCGGTGGTGCCGTCCATCAGCGTAATTTCCACAAAGGCATTGCGCACTTCGTCAACGGTTTTAAACGCTATGGTGTAAGGTTTGGTGTTGCCCAGGTCAGCACTCCAAATTTTAATGTCTTTTATTTTCATGTCACTTCGTTTGGGTTAGTCGGTTAACAGTCTACGGTGAATAACAAACTGATCAACCGTTGACTGACCAACCGTTGACCGTTGACTATTTCCTAATCATCTTCTCAAAAACCGGCACCAGGCGTTCTACGCCCTCTTCCAGCGGCAAGACAACAGGTATGTTCAGTTCGGCTTCGGTTTGTTTGGCCCACGCCTTTGCCTCCAGTTCGGTCATCTTCATGGTATTTACCGTAATGGCCACAGTTGGCGCACCGTAAATTTTTATCAGGTCAATTTCATCTTTCACTGCAGGGATGTAGGCAGGATAATATTCCATATCTTTATACTGCTTGCGCGATGGGTTGTGCTGCAGCACTACAGCATCGGCATCGGCCGAAACAATCCATTCGGCACCGGCCGGCCCGCTCGGGTTTCGCAGTGAAGATTGCCCTTCAATAAAAATGACATCGGGCTTTTCATTTTGGTAGCACTCCCAGATGGCATGCTCCATCTCGCCCGAAATAAAGTCATTAAGGGTAGAGTCAAAAATAAATCCATACTTTGCTCCCTGCATCCATCCGGTTTGCCCGGTGTAAATCATTTCCGCCTTGTAACCGGCCTTGCGCATGGCCTGCATTAAAAAACGCGTGGTGGTGCGTTTGCCCAGGGCGCAGTCGGTGCCCAGCACAGCCACCTTCAAACACTTCACTTCTTTGATTTTTCCGTTCCAGAAGTGGAGGTCCTTAAATTTTTTCGGTTTGCGTACATCAATTATTTCCAAACCCTTTTGGCGGGCCAGGGCGGCCAGGTCTTCATGGTCAGCCACATAATCGTGCAGGCCGTTTACAATGCTCAGGTTATTTTCCAGTGCTTCCCTGAGCATCGCCTGAAGCGATTCGGGGATGACCCCTCCCTTGGTGGCAACCCCGATAATACAATACCTGGCTTGTTGGGCCACACTTTTCACAAAATCCGGGATCGAAGCGTAAACCGGAATGTTTCGTTTCACACCATCGAGCACCTCACCGGCATCCTTGCCAGGGAGTTTATGATCAATAACTCCTAAAATGTTGAAACGTTCCGTTCCGCGAATAAGGCCGTGGGCCGTTTTTGCATTAATGGTGTCGAGGTAGCCTCCGGTGATGATAATGGCGTTGTCCATAACCTGTTAAGAAATAAAGCGCGAAAAATACGTGTTTTTG
>CAYNIH010000125.1:0-7550 GCA_964397115.1 uncultured Roseivirgaceae bacterium
TTCATGGTCATTACCATCATTATCGTAACGGGTGGTATTTCAGGCGGCATTGAAAAAGCTTCAAAGGTGTTGATGCCATTGCTGTTTGTACTCGTCTTCCTGGTCATGCTGCGCAGTTTAACCTTACCGGGTGCTATGGCTGGCGTAAAATATTACCTTACCCCCGACTTCAGCAAAATAACCGGCAAGGTTATTCTCTCCGCACTGGGCCAGGCCTTCTTTTCTTTATCGGTGGGCTGGGGCATCTTAATTACTTACGGATCGTACCTGCCCAAGAATCAAAGTATTGTCAGCAGCGGGTTATGGGTAGGCTTTATGGATACCATGGTTGCCCTGCTTGCCGGCCTGATGATCTTTCCGGCAGTATTTGCTTTTGGAAAAGACCCTGCCCAAGGAACAGCCCTTGTTTTCCAGGTGCTTCCTGAAGTTTTTAATTCGCTGCCTACAGGTGGCGCCATTGTGGGCGCTTTGTTTTTCCTGTTGCTCTGCGTAGCCGCGCTCACCTCTTCCATCTCCATGATTGAAGTGCCGGCTTCTTACCTAATTGATGAGAAAAAATGGAGGCGCAAACGTGCTGCCTGGGCGGTAGGCATACTGGCCTTTGTGGTGGGCATACCTTCCGCCCTTTCCGGTGGCGCTTCCGAACTTTTTACCACCATGCAGATTCCGTTTTTCAGTGGAACCACCAAAACCGGCTTCCTCGACATTATGGATGCCATTTTTGGCGAGCTGTTTATTGTAATCGTGGCGTTTATGACAAGCCTTTACACCGGCTGGGTGATTGACACCCGGAAACTTGCCGATGAAATTTCGACCGGGGCCCCTGTTTTTTCACAAAAAATAGCTGGCGTTTCGCCTGCCATGCTGTGGGTATTCTTTATTAAATACGTGTGTCCCGTAGTTATAGGCCTGGTGTTGCTCAGCACCATCGGGATCATTTAATTCACCGATCGGTTATCTCCCGGATGGGATTACCTGTACAGCCGCTGGGAAATTTTATTTTAAGCAGCACCGAAAGCGTGGGCGCAATGTCGGTTATGGGGTGGTAGGCTGCCGATGTGCCCGACTTTATGCCTTTACCATAAAAAATTACCGGCACGTGTGTATCATAGCTGTAGGGTGACCCATGGGTAGTGCCGGTAACCTGACCTTGTTCAAGCCAACCGGGCTCCATCACGATGATAATGTCTCCGCTGCGTTTTTCATGAAACCCGCGGATGACCATCCCCTTAATGCCGCCTTCATTAAAATCGCCCTGACGGATGACATTACGCGTAAAGGCATGGGCAATTCCATCTTGCTGCATAAGGAAATTGCTGATTAGCTCAAGCGATACCATCAACTCAACACCGCCCGATTTCGGATCACCGGCAAACAGCTCATGATCAAGGAAAAGCTGCTCTTCCGAAATGGCTTCAATTACCTTCTTTCCCTGAAAATACTGCATAAACAGCGTACCAAACTTCGCGTTCAGGTTGTTGGCATGAAGGTAGCCTGCCGGGATTTTATTGTCGGTAAGAAATTGGGGCACATCAGCAACCCCATGATCGGAGGTAAGGAACACCAGGTAGTTGCCCTCTCCCACTGCCTGATCAAGCTTTTTCAGCAGGTCGGCAAGGTTTTTATCGAGTCGCAAATACACATCCTGAACTTCAACCGCATTAGGACCAACCTGGTGCCCTATTTTATCGGGCGCGGAATATGAGAGGCACAGGAAATCCGTCCATTCATCGGCACCAAGCCTCTCCGCCTCAACAGCGGCAAAAGCAGCTTCAGTAAGGTAGTCGTTCGAAAAGGGCGTATAAGCCAACAACTCGTAATTGTTATTGGTTTTGCGCAAGGCTTTGAGATTGTATGGCAAAGAAGTTTTTGTTTCCCCGCGGTATTTGGCTTCATACGGGCTGTTGTCGCTCCCGCTTCCGGTGTATTTGTCAATGGGCAAAAGGGTATCCCATACGCCATCGAGGTACTTATCGGCAAGTTTCAAGGCATTGAATTTTTCAACCCAGGAGGGGAGTTTGGTCATGTAGTAAGAACTCGAAATAAGCTTTCCGGTTTTGCCATCGTACCAGTAGGCGGCATCGGCCATGTGGCCGCCCGGCAAGGCAGCGCCCCGATCTTTATCGGCAATGGCAATTACTTTACTGCGTTTTTGGGTGGCCAGTTTCAATTCATCGGTAATGGTGGTGGTGAGCATGCGGTGTGGCGACACCCGGCCTTCGGCAAGGGTTTCGCTTCCTACCGGGGTTTGTGCTTCATCGGAGGCGCAGTAAACAACTTTTTTCAGGTTTTTGTCATACCAGTTGTTCCCGATGATGCCGTGATAGGCCGGAGTAGTGCCCGTGTAAACCGAGGCATGGCCGGGGCCGGTATAGGTAGGCACGTAATTGTAATGCGCATTGGTTAGCATAAAGCCTGCGCCAATCAATCGTTTAAAACCGCCCTCTCCAAAGGAATCATAATACCGGTAAAGGTATTCCTGACGCATCTGATCCACCACGATGCCCACCACCAGTTTTGGCCTGTCGGCCGCCTGCGCCTGACCAATGATATGCGAGCACAGAAAACTAATCGTAAATAAAATTCTCATTGCAAGGTTAATTCCGTTTGAAAGATACGCAGAATGCCGGTTACCGGGTACAGCAACTGTTACCGGTTAATTATGTGAACAATAAATTTTATCATAGTCGTCTGCTTCAAACACCTGCCTGCGCAGCAGCCTACCCTGACTGTCGTAATAAATAACCACATAAATGGAGGCTTCTTCTACATACTTTTCGGTAAAATACAAGGGCCGGGTTATCGAACCAAGGTTTATTATATCGGTGTAGGTAGCCGGCAGAATATACCCTTTGCGGTTATGAATTACCCCATAATAATTATCCTGGCGGATGATGAGTATCTTTTCATCGTCTGCATCGTGTATCCAATTGAAGTCGCGAATGCGGTCAACAAGGCGTTTCTTTTCAATAAAATTGTACAGCATCCATTGGAAGTCCTTTTTAACCAACGCAGTGGAGTCATTCCAATACCGGATCTCTTCGTATTCGAACGGTATCACCGGTTTATTGTCCCACCCGATTAACCCCTTGGCATTCCCTTTTGAGGCAATCAGGTAACTGGCATTGTACCGGATAAGGTTCTTTTCATAATCCGGCTTGATTTGCTTTTTCAGGTTCAGTTCTACCATGCCGAATTTCCTGTCTTTCAGAACAGGCAGGGTGCCCTGATTCAAACTTCCCACCCCATCAAACTCTGCTGCCAACAGCAGTTTACCCTCACCCGAAAGTATTCCGCGCTTTTCGTTTTTAACAACTGTAAAAAAATTTTCACCAGCATAGCTGACCCGCTCAAAATCGGTACTGAATAATTTTTTTCCTTTTGAGTTATATACCGTTTTGATAGCTCCCCCTTCAACCTGAATAAAAAACAGGGAGTCTTTACCCGGAAGGAAGCTTACGCGGGCCGTTCGGGGCAGCACAAGGGTATTGAGCGGTTCAAAATAAACCACCAGGCTGTCGGCATAACCTCCGGCCAGGGTAGGACCTGCAAAAAATAAGGTATCATAAGCCCTTCCATCAGCCAACCCCAGCAGGTTATCGAACACAAACCATTTTTTATTCTGTTCAACGGCAATCCACGGTTCGCTTACATTTACTCTGGCATAAGGCGGAGATACAGGTTTGCCTTTTTGCCAGATACGGGTACCGGTGGGTGTTGAGACAAGGCCTCCGAAAAATGCCGGAGTTATTTCCTGATTTTGCACGGGCACAATTTCCCTGAGGGTAAAATCAAGTAAACCCTGGTGGTCGCCTACCCTTACCCACAAGGCATCTTTCCATCTTTTCACTTCATTTACCGCAGGTCCAAAAGCCGGGGTTTGCTGATCGGCCGCCTTGCTTAGTTCATCAACCCGGCATAACCGAAAGGTGTTACCCGATTTAACGGCAAGCACTTCGCCAAAATCAAGCACTTCATCGGTGGCGGCAACCAGGAGCCTTCCCGTTAAGGTGGTTACTTTCCAAAAATTGTTCTCCTTCAGTGCCAGCAACCTTCCGTTACCCACCACGTTGGCTTCGGTCAGGCATCCGGCATCAAGGGTGAAGCCCGACTTATGGACAACTGTGTAGCATCCTCCGCTTTTAACAGCCAGGTATCCCCAACCTAATTCTTCGGCATCTTCAACGGATCCTTCAAAAAGCATTTTTCCATTGCGCGCCACCACACGTGTGGGAGTTATCAACACATCCTTTGTTACATTTCCGCACAGGTAGTCGTTGCTGAGGGAGGTGGCAAATGGCGCTACCACTTCCCGTCCTTCTTGATCCATAAAACCAAGCTTGTCATCGCGGTAAAACGGAACCAGGTAGGATTGCTCCATCCGGGCAGCCTGGCGTATGGAATCCGTAAGCAGCCACTGCGGAATCACTTCGTCTTGTTCCTTGAACAGGTAGTACAGGATGTTTCTTGCCTTCGAGGCGAACACACTGTTCGGATAAGTCCGTAAGAAATTTTCAAAAACTTTCCTGTTTCCGGGGGCTGTGGCGATTTCAAACACCTGCTGTTCCACTTCTCTCCGGTAAGGCGTTTCGGGGTACTCTTTCAGAAAGTTTTCGTAGGAGGCGAGTCGTTTATCGCTTGTTTTAGCCTCATATATTAGTTTCTGATACCGTGCATTGGCTTCGCCCGCTCGGGCGGAGGCAGGATACTTTTCGAGGTAGGCTTTAAAACCCTGGTAGCTGTTTTCCCTGAGGGCATCCAGATAGGCCACCTCATCGCGTAATTCAACCGCCAGCGAGCGCTGCGCAGCCAGTGGAAAACGCGTTATAAAGTCGATATAGCTTTGCTCGGTATTTATTGCTTTAGCACGCTGAAATGCGGCACTATCCAGTTTTTCCCGATGCCGGGCAATCCGTGCACTGTCAACCGGGAAGCGCCTCAACCGCTCGCGTTGCCGAGATGAAGCCAGCGGAAAATCAGCCAGGCTTAGTAGGGCATGCCGATAGGCCGAATCAATGCTGAACTCAGGGTTTCCGGGGCTGAAGTAGTACAGCGAGAAGACATAGTGGCCAAGCGCATTTACAGAATCTTTTCGCAAGGCCTTTTCGATCTGTGCCTTTGCTTTCGTCCACTTGCTCCTCTGTAAATTGGTGAAAGCCAGTCGCTCCTGCGTAGGTTGTGCCCACCCCTCAGCAAGGATAGTTAGCCACAGGCCACCGATGACAAACCACTTCTTCACTTCAACTTTAATTCAAGCGAAACTACAAACTTTATGATGAAGGCAACTACTGCAGCCCGTTATGGCCATCAGGTATTGTAAACGGCCTGATCACCACCGGCAGCATTGCACGTACTGATTATTTTCGTAAATTTTGAGGCCTTAACCCGAATCAATGGCCAAACTCAAAAACATCATCAAGCAACTTTCGGAGAAAGACTTTAAAGCGATACACGACTCGTTGATTGAGAGCAATGCCGAGAAGTCTGCCTACCTGCTCCGGTCGCTGCGTGAACGCCAGCTTTCGGATAACAAAATTATGACCGAGCTGGAGGTAAACGCCAACGCCTATTACACGCTGCGCTCGCGGCTCAACCTGAAGATTGAGGAATACCTGATGCAGCAACTGGAAAGCCCGCGTACGGATGTGCTGCGTAAAGTTGCCAACATCAACGAAATACTGTTTACAAAAAAACGCACCATTGCCGTTGCCACGCTGAAAAAACTTGAAAAAGAACTGATTGATTACGACCTGGCCAATGAGCTTACCATTATCTACAAGTCGTTAAAAAAATTACACGTTAACTCACCCGATTATTTTCACTACTCGCAGCTATACAACCGGCACGTGGCCTACATGCTGGCGCTTGACAAAGCCGAAGATTTGCTGGCCGATTATTTTAAGAAGTACGGCAGTTATCTTTTCAGCGGTGATGAGATGGAAAAACTCGGGCTTTCGCTGCTCATGAAGGAAATGCAAAACGTGGCCAACCTGTATGAGTCGCACCGCCTGTATGTTTACCGCAGTTGCATGCACGTGTTCCACCGGCTGTTCGTAGAGCCCGATGAAAGCCTGGAACCGGAAACAGAAGGCATTGAAGACATTTTCACCAAAGTGCAGAAAGTATTCGACAGCTATAACCTGGATTCCATTTATTACCACCTTAACCTGGTGTTCGAATTTCTGAAACTGGAGTACTACAACCATTACAAAGTTTACCGGCAGGCCGAAAAGTTCTATGAAGAAGTGAATGACGCAGCTTCGAATCTGCTAACTAACTACTCAACCTATACCTTCCCGGCACAGTTTCTTATTTCCAAACTTAAACGAAGCCTGCGGCTCGGAACCGAAGCCGAGCTTTATGCTGAAAACGAATCGTGTTTTATTGACTACGAAGTAGATTTACAGGACGTTCCCCGGCAAGTGATTTATTCCGTTTACCTGGCGCTGACTGCCTATTATGCCGGAAAATATGAAGAAGCCGCCCGGCAGATCAACAACCTGCTCAACGAGGTAAGCATGAAGAAGTATCCATTTGCCCTCATGGAAGTTAAGTGCATCCTGGCCCTGCAATACGTGCTGCTCCGCGATTACGAATTGTTCAATCAGCTATCCAACAGCATCCAGCGGCAAATCCGCACGTTCGGAAAAGACAGTTGCGAAAACATCCTGTTGTTTTTGAAAATACTGAAAATTGCCACCAGCGAGGCAAAGCGCGAAAAGGTTAAAAAAATAAACGCGGTTATTCCTAAACTGAAGCAGCAAACTGTTCCCTATTTTGCCCCTACGATGCTGATTAAGCTGGATGAAAAACTGATTAGAAACCTTACCGAATTTGATTAACGCTAAACGTCAAGCTTGGTGATGTTTTCGTGAGTAAGTGGCTTGTTCAGGTATAACTTCACATTTTCGTACTTCTTTGAGCGACTGAAATCCTGAGGGTTGATGGACGAGGTAAGCATAACAATTTTGCATTTTTTCTTGGCCGCATTGCCCAGTTTTTCAAATTCTTCCAGGAACTGAAAACCATCCATCAGCGGCATGTCAATGTCAAGAAAGATGATATCCGGCAGTACCTTGTCGGCTACATCCAAGCGCTCCATGTTTTTCAAAAATTCAATCGCGCTTTTTGCTCCCGTATGGGTATAAATGTTTTCGGTAATGGAGGCTGCTTCAATCATTTTCTGATTGATGAGGTTATCTATTTCGTTGTCATCAATCAGCATTACGGTACGGTACTTTTTACCAGCCATGGGGTTAAGGATTTAGCAGCACTAAAAATAGTTGTTAAAGATCAATTTACAATGCGCTAAATATCAAATTTGATGCCCTGTGCCAGGGGCAGCGTATTACCATAGTTAATGGTATTGGTTTGCCTGCGCATGTACACCTTCCAGGCATCCGAACCCGACTCCCTGCCGCCACCTGTTTCCTTTTCACCGCCAAATGCCCCGCCAATTTCAGCTCCTGATGTACCGATGTTCACATTGGCTATACCACAGTCGGAACCGGCATGCGATAAAAACTGCTCCATCTCTTGGAGGTTAGTAG
>CAYNIH010000126.1:0-7484 GCA_964397115.1 uncultured Roseivirgaceae bacterium
TTAATGGTGCCCCTGCCGGCACAGCACAAACCCAATCGGTAGACAGCAGTGTGCCCGGAACATTTTTGTACGAGGTGCAGGTTACTGATCCGATAACCTTGTGTACTGTTACCGATAACGTCACCTTCATCTTTAATGAATCGCCTTCGTTTACGGCTGCAGTAACCAACACCGCTGCCTGCGGTACACTTACCGGCCAGATCGCCTTAACCATCAACTCTCCGGCTACCTCATTGTTCTCCTACTTTGTAACAGGGCCGAGTACCTCTCTTTCGGATGTGGACCGCCCGGCCGGTCCGGTGCTTCCTCCCTTTTCAGGGTTAGGTGCAGGTTCATACGGCATTACAGTAACCGATCAGATTTCAGGATGCACCAGCATTAATGTTGTAAGCATTAACGATAATGGCTTCACCATCTCATCTGTCATCCGGCAAAACACGTGCGAACCGCTTGTCCTTCGGGTAACGCATACCACTGCCCTGCCCTTTACCTACCGTGTCATTAACTCAGTAACGGCACAGGTGGTGGCCACCGGCAGCGGCTCGGGTTCACCTTTCGATACACCCGGGGTGCCGAGTGGATCATATATTGTTGAAATGACCGCAGGAGGATGTGTGTTTGCTTCGCCTGCTCAAAATTTTCAACAGGACCCTGTGGTTTCCATCAGCGGATTTACCTCCAATACCTGTTCCAACCCAATCACTATAACAGTTAATGGTGGAACCGGTTGGACCTGGAGCGGACCCAACATTGTTGGCTCCACTACCCTGCAAACTGTTTCGGCCAACCCGCCCCAGGGAAATCAAACTTATACGGTAATTGTAACCGAAGCGGGATTTTGTCCGCTCACCGAGCAGGTAACTGTTTTTGTTAACAACAATGTAGTTGCCGACTTCACACAGACCGATGCCTGCGAAAACCAGGTAACCCTTACTGCCTCAGCCACACCCACAGGCACCTACACCTTTCGCTGGTACCGTAACGGAACACTGATACCCGGAGGCCAGTCGATAGTTGCAGGGTTATCCGATAACGGCATCACTTACCGGGTAGAGATCGTTAATACCCTTTCGGGATGTGTGTTTACCTCAACTTCCAAGACGGTTTTCGTGGCTGGCGACCTACAGCTATCCATCACCACTACACCAACCTGTATCGGGTTACCGTTTACATTAACCGGCACAAGCACCATTGCCGGAACAAATTTTCAGTGGGGTGTTAACGGAACCGATATTGCTGGCGCCACCTCACCCACCCTAACCCGCACCACAGCAGGTTTGTACCGGCTTACCGGAACCGTACCCGGATGTACGGAGTTTATTGAACAGGAAATTATTTTATTTCCGGTAACACCTGGGGCGTTGCCCTCCACTGCGTTAATCTGTAACAATCCTGCAAACCCGGACCCCGGAACCCGCGAAATACTCCTTGATGCAGGCGCAGGCTTTCAAAGCTACCAATGGTACCAGGGTGGAGTGCCTTTAGCCGGAGAAACCAACCGCACCCTCCTGGTTACCGAACCCGGGGTTTTTGGTGTTGACCTGATTAATTTGTTTGGTTGTCCTTCGACCGACCAAACCGATGTGATGGAAGAATGCAAACCTCGTATTGTTGCCCCTACCGCTTTCAGACCCGGAAGCCAGCTAACTGATGGAGGTGGCAATACACCAAACAAGGAATTTGGCATCTTCTCGTACTTCGTAGACGATACCGGTTTCCAGATTTTTATATTTGACCGCTGGGGTGGACTGGTGTTTCAATCAAACGACCGGCAGTTTAAGTGGAATGGCGGCTACAACAACAGCATCAGCCAGTTGCTCCCGGCCGGCACGTACACCTACATTGTGAAATATAAAAGCGCATACCGCCCGCAGGATGGCATCCAGGAAAAACGCGGAGGCGTGGTGTTGTTGCGGTAGTTTTTATATTTTTTACTGATAGTCCGTAATCATACCACTAACATATTAGAAGCCATCTCAAAATCACCAAGTCTGTCATTTCGAGGGAGGCACGACTGAGAAATATTTGCGCTTCAGCCGTTCCGCAAGAATGTCCCACTATCGTTCATCCTATCGGAGATACTTTTGAGATGGGTTCTAGTTTTTCAGTGTACTCAGACAGCGCATCGGCCAAACCTCGGGCAGGGGCATGCGCCTGCCTGCCGAAGCGTCAGTTCAAGCAGGGATTGGGCATAGCGCTGGATGAGTACTCAGGGCCATGCGGCCTTGGAGCAAAAGGATTGTAACCAATTTATTTCAGAAAAACTTTAAAATCAAAAGCAACCGTAATTCATTAGGTATCTTACGGATTATCAGTCAGATTGTGTTCTCCATAAAAATTAGTTTCGCATAAAGGAATTTTTACTAACTCGGAAGCACAATTGTAGCTTATGAAACATGTGCTCATCCTTGCTGTTCTGACGACTGCTGTTTCCTGCTCGCCTGAAAAGGGAGCCACCACCCAGCCTGATATTTCCATTATACCACAGCCGCAACAAATAAGTCCGGGTGAGGGTGTACTGACGTGGGATGAGCCCTTCACGCTTGCTGCCACCACCTCGGAAGAAAAAGCCGTTGCGGCCTTTTTATTGGAGTACCTTGCCGACAAACAACTGCCGGTCACGATTGACTCATCTGCTAAAGGCAACACTTTTGCCACGTTTGCTATCACTGATGCAAAGAATTTTAACCCCGAAGGATACCGGTTATCGGTTACGCAAAAAGGCATACTCCTGCAGGCCGGTACCGCAGCCGGATTATTTTACGGTGTTCAGTCGCTTATCCAACTCTCTTCCAACCCGAAACAAATTCCGGTGGTGGAAATCACTGACCAGCCACGTTTTGGTTACCGTGGCCTTCACCTCGATGTTGGGCGGCACCTGTTTCCGGTTGAGTTCATCAAGAAATACATTGACCTGATGGCCCGGTTCAAATTCAACCGGTTTCACTGGCACCTTACCGAAGACCAGGGCTGGCGCATGGAAGTAAAAAAGTATCCCAACCTTCAGCAGGTAGCTGCATACCGGAAAGAAACCATCATCGGGCATGGCGGAAAGTCAAAAACCTACGATGGCACCCGTTATGGTGGCTTTTATACCCAAGAAGAAATAAGCGATATCGTAGAATATGCCCGCAAACGGTTTGTTACCATCATTCCCGAAATTGAACTGCCCGGGCATTCGCAGGCTGCGCTGGCAGCCTATCCACAGCTGGGCTGCACAGGCGGCCCCTACGAAGTGGCCACTACCTGGGGCGTATTCGAAAATGTGTACTGCGCAGGCAAGGAAGAAACATTCCAGTTTTTGCAAGATGTACTGGACGAGGTGATTGAACTGTTCCCGTCAGAATACATTCACATCGGTGGTGACGAATGTCCCAAAGCAAGCTGGAAAAAATGCTTGCACTGCCAGGCAAGAATAAAAAATGAAAAACTGAAAGACGAACATGAATTACAAAGCTATTTCATTCAGCGCATTGAAAAGTACATCAACAGCAAGGGCCGACAGATCATTGGGTGGGACGAAATCCTTGAGGGCGGCCTGGCTCCGAATGCTACAGTAATGAGTTGGCGAGGGGAAGCCGGGGGAATTGAAGCCGCAAAACAGCATCACCGCGTTATTATGACTCCGGGCAACTGGTGCTACTTTGATCACTACCAGGATACGGCCGCCACCGAACCTCTGGCCATTGGCGGATTTACTCCTGTTAAAGAGGTTTTTTCCTATGAACCCATTCCACCCGAGTTATCACCGCAGGAGGCAACCTATATCCTCGGTGCACAGGCTAACCTGTGGACAGAGTACATTACCACCCCTGCCCATGCCGAATACATGGCCTATCCACGGGCATGCGCCCTGGCCGAAGTGGTGTGGTCAACAACAAACAAAAAGGATTACGATAATTTTGTGCAACGGCTTAAGGCCAACCGGTGGCTACTTGACGAACTGCAGGTGAACTTTGCCAAACATATTTTTAACGAATAAGATATCATGCTATTTAACCAGCACTTACTTTTACCAAAAAATTTCACCGCTATGAAAAATACTTTCCTCTTCACCCTTTTTTGCATGGCCCTGCTTAGTTTTCAGATCATTAAAACCCAGCTTACCGTAACGGTGCGAAACGAATTGGGAAATACTGAAGAAGGCGCTACCGTGATGCTTTTTGAACGCGAAGAAGATTACAAAAATGAAAAGAATGCAGCCGCTGAAGGCATTACCGACAAAAAAGGAGTTGTTAAATTTAAAGATTTAAAAGCCATTGCTTATTACATCATTGTACGGAAGGATGACAAAGACAATGCCGGTGGCGGGGAACAAACCAGCAAGCTGGAAGCCAACAAAATCAATAAGATTACCGTGGTGATTCAATAGCCGCTAACGGGTACTGATCAGCATAATACCAAACGCAATTACCATCATCCAGAATTTCATTCCGGCCAGTGCAGGGATGATAATAATATCCAGTTCCATTAGCACGGCAAGCAAAACCAGCAACACGGCAATAACCTTTAAAAGTGATCGGCTCTTGTTATTCATAACTGAATTATTAACCCTTCAAATATAACGCATCCAATGGCTGAAACCGGCACGAACATCGAAAAAGCAATACAATTGCTTCGCGCTGGCGAATTGGTTGCCATTCCTACCGAAACCGTGTATGGTCTTGCCGGCAATGCGCTCAACCCCGAAGCGGTAGCCAGAATATTCGAAACCAAAAAGCGCCCCCGATTCGATCCGCTCATCATTCATGTTCCTGATGTTGATTCAGCAACAACCTACGTACAATCCTTTCCGGAAAAAGCGCTTGCCCTGGCGCACGAATTCTGGCCGGGTCCATTAACCCTTGTGCTCCCGAAGAAAAACATCATCCCCGACCTGGTAACAGCCGGACTGGATACCGTTGGACTGCGCTGCCCGGATCATCGCCTTACGCACGAACTACTTAGCCGGATTGATTTTCCGCTGGCAGCACCCAGCGCTAACCTGTTCGGACGAGTAAGCCCCACCCGACCTGAACACGTTAACCAACAGTTAGGCGAATACATCCCCTACATCCTGGATGGAGGCCCCTGCACAGTAGGCGTTGAATCAACCATTATAGGGTTTGAAACCCAACAGCCAGTCGTTTATCGCCCCGGTGGGCTAACCATTGAACAGATTGAATCGGCTATCGGCAACGTATTGTTGAGGCCTTATTCCACATCAAACCCCAAGGCACCCGGGCAACTTAAAAGCCATTATGCGCCAACAAAAAAAGTAATACTCGGCAATGTTACGGAGTTACTTCAACGTTATCCGGCTCATTGTTCAGGCATTCTCACGCTGTCGAAAGATTTCAACTCACCCTACCAGCGCAGGCTGTCACCCTCCGGTAACCTGCACGAAGCCGCCAGTAACCTGTTTCAGGCCTTGCGCGATTTTGAAACCATGCCGGTAGATGTTATCCTTGCCGAACTCGTGGAAGAAAAAGGCCTGGGCAGGGCAATTAACGACCGCCTCAGGAGGGCCTCCAGCGAAGAGAACTAATCCATTATAGTAAACGCAAAGGCAACGTGTTATGAATATGTTAAAAAAGGTACTGGTGCTTACCGGTGGGGGCGACTGCCCCGGGCTCAATGCCGTTATCCGCGGCATTGCCAAACGGGCGCGGAAAGAAAAAAACTGGGAGGTGTACGGAAGCATCGAAGCGTTTAACGGGGTGCTTAACGAACCAAAGGAAATCATCAAGCTAACCACAAAAAAAACGGCCGGCATCCATGTTAAGGGCGGCACCATTTTAAAAACCACCAACAAGTCGAACCCCCTGAAGTTTCCCCTTATTCAAAAAGACGGTACCCTTAAAGAGGTTGATCGCTCCGATGACCTGGTAGAAAAAATCAAAGCCCTCGGATTTGATGCGGTGATCAACATCGGGGGCGATGGCTCACAAAGAATTTCAAAAGCCTTACACCAGAAAGGCCTCAATATTGTAGGCGTGCCAAAAACCATCGACAATGACTTGTCGGCAACCGACATGACATTTGGCTTTCAGACTGCCGTGCAGATTGCTACCGATAGTTTTGATAAGTTGGTCACGACTGCCGAAAGCCACCACCGGGTAATGATTATGGAGGTGATGGGCCGCGATGCCGGGTGGATAGCCCTTCACACCGCCATTGCCGGGGGTGCTGAAATTTGCCTCATCCCAGAAATTCCTTATGATGTTGCTAAGTTGGTAAAGCGTATCGATGCCCGTTATAAAGCAGGCAGAGGATTTGTAAACATTGTGATTGCCGAAGGAGCCAAAGCTAAAGACGGAACCATCGTGGCACGGGAAGGCGAAATAGGATCGGAGCATGTGCGGCTTGGCGGGGTTGCCTACCAGTTATCGAGGCAACTGAAAGAGGCTGGTTGCCGGGCCGAAATTAGGGAGACCGTTCTGGGGCACATCCAGCGGGGCGGAACGCCAACTGCATTCGACCGGGTGCTTGCTTCCCTCTTTGGTGTTAAAGCCATGGAACTGGTAATCCATGGCGAGTTCGGAAAAATGGTGGCACTAAAAAATAATACAATCACTTATGTGTCGCTGGAAGAAGCAACGAGAGAATACAATGTTGTGCACGGTGATTCCTACCTGGTAAAAGCCGCAAAAGGCTTGGGAATAAGTTTTGGAGATTAACATAAACTGAAAATGAAAAGCATAGACCAGATTAATTTTTCAGGTAAGCGCGCTCTGATCCGCGTTGATTTCAATGTTCCGCTCAGCAACCAGTTTCAGGTTACTGATGATAACCGGATACGGGCTACCATTCCAACGCTTAAAAAAATTCTGAACGATGGCGGAAGCTGTGTACTGATGTCGCACCTGGGCAGGCCGAAAGGCGGACCGGAAGAAAAGTATTCACTCAAACACACCCTCGCAACCACCCAAAAATTATTGGGTACTCCCGTACAGTTTGCCAATGATTGTATTGACCAGGCAGCCTTCCGGCTATCGGGCTCGCTAACACCGGGCCAGGTGCTGCTGCTTGAAAACCTGCGGTTTTACAAAGAGGAGGAAAAAGGCGATGAAGCATTTGCTGAAAAACTTTCACATCATGGTGATGTTTATGTGAACGATGCCTTTGGCACGGCCCACCGGGCCCATGCCTCCACCACCATCGTTGCCCGGTATTTTAAGGAAAAATGTGCAGGGTATGTAATGGCTGCAGAACTCAACAATGCAAAAAAAGTTATGGAGCATGCCGAACGGCCCTTTACCGCAATAATGGGAGGTGCTAAAATATCTGATAAAATCCTGCTGATTGAACAACTGATCGATAAAGTAAACCACCTGGTAATTGGCGGGGGTATGTCGTACACCTTTTTTAAAGCACTGGGAGGCAAAGTAGGCAACTCGCTGGTGGAGGCCGATAAACTCGACCTTGCTAAATCCCTCATTCAACAGGCAAAATCAAAAGGTGTTGAATTACACCTGCCCATCGATTCCATTATTGCCGATGCC
>CAYNIH010000127.1:0-7458 GCA_964397115.1 uncultured Roseivirgaceae bacterium
AAACCGCTCCTTGTTCAAGGTGTCGAGGCTGAGGTTCACGGAAGCAATACCCAGTTCTTTCAAGTCTCTTACATAGGGTGCGGTCAGCACTCCGTTGGTGGTCAGGTGCAGGCTGGTTATACCGGGCAGCGAAATAATTTTACGGATTAGTTTCATCAGGTCGGTTCTGACAAACGGCTCGCCACCTGTCAGCCTTACTTTTGAGATGCCCAAACCGGCCATAAGGGTTACCAGGCGTTCAATTTCTTCAAAGGTCAGCAGTTCTTTTTTTGGCAGGTACCGGATGCCTTCTTCGGGCATGCAGTAAAAACAGCGCAGGTTACAGCGGTCGGTAACGGAAAGCCGCAGGTAATTAATGGGTCGGTTGTGGTTGTCGTATAACAGGGGTGGTTTCACAATGCACTTGTCAACGCGGATTCAATCTGCTGATTTCATAAATTTAGGGCATTTCTTTCAATAAACTACCCCGACATGAAATGTATGGTAAAAGCGTTTGGTATTTCGCATGAAATAATCGGGCAGCGCGAGTTGATGATTGAACTGCAAAACGGGTATTCGGTAGGCAGGTTAAAAGCCGACTTGTACGCCAGGTTTCCTCGTCTCCAGCATCTCCGGTCGCTTTTTATCGCTGTTAACAGCGAATATGCCGATAACGACAGGCCTCTTGCTGACGGGGATGAAATTGCCCTGATCCCTCCGGTAAGCGGGGGATAAAAAAAGGTTGGCGACCGGCCATTGAAAATTCATTTCGATTTTTTACTTTCAACGCATCCTTCCTTTCGCACGAATGAATTTCTTACCAAACTACAGATAATGATTAAAATCACCGAAAAGCCAATTGACATTCAGAAGGTAATTGATGCCACCTCGAGCCTGGGAGCCGGGGCAGTGAATGTTTTTATCGGAACCGTACGAAACACCGCCCACGGTAAAAACGTGGTATGGCTGGAGTACGAATGCTACGAGTCGATGGCCGTAGCGGAAATACGAAAAATTATTGACGAAGCTTCGCAACGCTGGGCCTTGCTGGGTGCGGCAGTTAGTCATCGGGTAGGCACCCTTAAACCGGGCGAAGTATCGGTGGCCATTGCCGTTTCTGCTCCCCACCGTAAGGATTCCTTTGAGGCGTGTCAGTTTATTATCGACACCTTAAAAGTAAAGGTACCCATCTGGAAGAAAGAGATCTTCGAAGATGGTGAAGAGTGGATATCCGCCCAGCCGAATATGGAGCGCTCCTACAACTGATTGAACAGAATTATCGCAACAGTAACCAGCGTAACAGCAATTACAAAACTGGCAAAGGCCAGCACCACCAGGTCGCGGTCAATAGGGTTAATGTAGGGCTTTGGGATTGTTTTCATAAACCAACTAATTAAGACAATGCTAAGGTACCCATTACTTCGTTGTTTTTTATTGCCGTGTAAGGAATTAAACATTATCGATTTTCAAAACACAACTGGCGTTCTGAATGTTAGCCAGATAGAGTGAAAAATTCATTTTTAGTTTGTATGATTTCGGTTAGTGTGTTATGGATTAGGTACTTAACCTTCTTTGATTAAAACAATGATTACAATCTATCTTGCTTTTAACATGAATTCAGCCGTCACTCACTGTTGTTCTTTCGCTGTAAGGTTTTCCTGAAATCCGACAGGTCGGCCGGAGTGTTGATGTTTATCAAGTACTTCGGATGGGGTACGGTTAGCAATTCTACCGGGTTAGTCATTAAAAATTCTCGTGGGCTTCTTCCTCCCCGGGTAAAGTATTCTGTTAATTTTTTTTCTCCGGCAGGTTCCCAAAGGGCAAGAAGGGGCTCGGGTTGTTTGCCGGTAGAATCGAAAAAGCAGGTAGCCATTTTTTCTGGATTTCGGCCGGCCATAAGCAAGCCAATCAGGTCAGCATCAATATTGGGCATGTCCACCGGCACGGTAAGCCAGGCAACTTCGGGTTGGTGTTTAAAGGCGGTAAGTATTCCGTTCAGCGGCCCTTCAAATCCGAAGGCATCGGCAAGCACCGGATAACCGGTTACAGCATGGCGGCCTGAAATAAAAACCTCCTGACAAAATGAAGCAAGCAGGTTAGCTAACTGCAAGTGCTGAGGATGGGTAAAATACCGGATGCTGCTCTTGTCTGCGCCCATGCGCACACTCCTGCCTCCGGCCAGAACAAGTCCGTTAAGGGGTAAGTTAATCATGGAAGTCCTTTCCGCAATGCGGACAGGTGTGCTTTTTTGAACGGGGATGATGGAGTAATTCAAAAAATCCTGACGACAGGATACCGGCTGGCAGGGCCAGCAGGCCAACTCCGGCAATCGCAAACAGCCCGCCCAAAAAGCGCCCCAGGGGAGTAACGGGTACCATGTCGCCATAGCCTACGGTCGTGATCGTGGCAATTCCCCACCACATGGTGTCGGGTATGCTGGTGAATTTTCCGGGTTGCGTATCGCGCTCAACATAGTACATTACCGTGGAAATAAGGATAAGAATAAAGAAGATGAATAAAATGCTCAGAATGAGTTGCTCCTTCCGCTCATGGATTACTCTTCTGAATACCGTGAGCGCCTCCATGTAGCGTGCCACTTTAAATACCCTGAACAAAGCCATTAACCGGATAATGCGGATGAAACGCAAATCCAGCGGAAGAAACGTAAGGTAAAAAGGCAGAAAGGCCAGCAGGTCAATAATGGCCATGGGTGTTTTTATATACTTCAGCCTCCCGGTAACCGGGTGCTTGTATTTGGGATTTTCAACAATGGAGTAAATTCGGAAGAGGTATTCCACAGTGAAAAGGATAACGGACAGAATTTCAAATTGGTGAAACAATCGGCCATACTCCTTATTGATTGACTCCACCGAGTTTAACAGGATGGCCAGAATATTGAGTAAAATAATAATGATAAGGAATACCTCGAAGAAACGCTCCAGCGCTCCTCCTTTTTCGCTGGGCTCCAGTGTCAGGTAAAGTCTTTTCCGGAACGTATTCATGGGTTTCGCTTATAGTCTTTCTTTCCTCCGGTTTTTTCCATCAGCTTAATTTCACGAATGATGATGGTGTGCGACAAGGCTTTGCACATATCATAAACGGTCAACGCGGCAACACTCACGGCAGTCAACGCCTCCATTTCAACACCGGTTTTGGAAGCAACAGAAACCGTACCGTCAATGATCACCGTATCCTTAGTGGTTGAAATCCGGAGGGTACACTCTTCGATGCCGATGGGGTGCGCCAATGGGATAAGCTCGGCTGTTTTTTTGGCGGCCATCGTGCCGGCCAGGATAGCCGTTTGAAATACCGGGCCTTTTTTGGTTATCAGTTCCTGATGCGTTAATAGTTTTAGTATAGCTGCCCCTACTTCAACCTCTGCCCGCGCGCGGGCAGTTCGTTTGGTGATAGCCTTGCCCGAGACATCCACCATTTGTGGATTGCCCGATTTATCGGTGTGGGTTAATTGGTTAACTTTCATGCACCCGTTAGCTCAAAGTTAATAATTATCATGGTAAGCGTAATTGATGCCGTTCGGATCGTCCAATCGGTAAGATGCCCGGTTGGTATTGTATCTGTTCCCATACAGAAGGCAGCCGGAAGGATTCTTGCCGAACCGGTTGTTGCCGATCGCGACTTCCCTCCGTTTAACCGGGTGGCCATGGACGGAATTGCCGTAAACACCAAAACTTTCGCCAGCGGTAAGAAGAGCTTTGTGATTGAGGCCGTTCATCCGGCAGGAAGTCCCCCGATAAGATTGCTGAACGAATTAAACTGCATTGAGGTAATGACCGGAGCAGTCTTGCCGAACGGCACCGATGCCGTTGTGCGCTATGAAGAGGTAGAAGTGAAGGGAAACGTTGCCGTTATTCGTGCTGCAGAGGTAAGCAAGGGTATGAACATCCACCCGCAGGGCCAGGATGCTAGAAAAGGTGCGCTACTCTTACAGCAAGGTCAGGTTATTACCCCGGCCGAAGTGGCCTTATTGGCAGCGGTAGGGAAAGTTACCGTGCTGGTAAATGCATTTCCGAAAATTGCAATTGTTTCTTCTGGCGATGAACTGGTTGATGTGCAGGCCATACCTCAACCACACGAGTTAAGGCGCTCCAACGCCTATGCCTTGCAGGCGGCCCTCCGGCAGGCCAGTGGAAATGCCGCACTTTTTCATCTGGCCGACAGGAGAGAAGAAGCAAAACGCAACCTCGCTGAAATACTACAGCAAACTGACGTGCTGATTTTATCAGGAGGGGTTTCAAAAGGAAAGTTTGACGTCATTCCCGAAGTACTTACTGAACTGGGTGTTGAAAAAAAGTTTCACCAGGTAAGTCAGCGGCCCGGCAAACCGTTTTGGTTTGGCAGCCGCACCGATGGTAAGGTGGTGTTTGCCCTGCCCGGCAATCCGGTTTCCACGTATCTCTGTTTTTACAAGTACTTTCTTCCGTGGATGATGGAGCAAATGAAGGTTACCCTGAAACCGGCATCCGCCATCCTAGGTGAAGAAATTACCTTCACTCCACGCCTTACTTATTTTTTACAGGTAAGCACATCCCTGCGCGAGGGCAGGCTGATGGCCACGCCAATACCCGGTGGCGGATCGGGTGATTTTGTAAACCTGAAACAGGTTGACGGATTTCTGGAACTGCCGGCTGATAAGTCGGTTTTTAAAGCCGGTGAAGCCTACCCTTTTATCGGGTTTCGCCATTTCTGATTTGGGCTTAACTTTGCGCCCTTAATTGATTGGAAATGTTCGACAGCTTAAGCCTAAAACTCGAAAAGGCATTTCAGACCCTCAAAGGCCAGGGCCGCATTACGGAGATTAATGTGGCCGCCACGATTAAGGAAATTCGAAAGGCCCTCATCGAGGCAGACGTAAACTACAAGGTAGCCAAAGAGGTAACTGATGAAATAAAGCAAAAAGCGCTAGGCCAGAATGTACTCACGGCTATCTCGCCCGGTCAGTTATTAATTAAAATCACCAATGATGAGTTAACCGCCCTGATGGGTGGCACGGGTGAGGAAATTTCATTAACTGGTAATCCGGCTGTTATTCTCATAGCCGGCCTCCAGGGTTCGGGAAAAACAACTTTTTCGGGCAAACTTGCCCATTACCTGAAGAAGCAAGGCAGGCAGGTGTTGCTGGCGGCCTGCGACATCTATCGGCCTGCTGCCATCGATCAACTCAAGGTACTGGGCCAGCAGGTGGGCGTTGATGTTTATGCCGAGGCTGAAAACAAGGATGCGGTAAAAATTGCCAAAGCAGCCATTGAACATGCCCGCAAAAACAATCACCGTGTTGTTATTGTGGATACAGCCGGCCGGCTTGCCGTTGACGAAGAGATGATGAATGAAATTGCCCTCCTCAAAGAAGCGCTCCGGCCATCCGAAACTTTATTTGTGGTGGATGCCATGACGGGCCAGGATGCAGTAAACACGGCCAAGGCATTTAACGACCGGTTAAATTTCGATGGTGTGGTGCTTACCAAGCTCGATGGCGATGCGCGGGGCGGTGCCGCACTTTCTATCCGAAGGGTAGTTGAAAAACCCATTAAGTTCGTCAGCACCGGTGAAAAGATGGATGCGCTCGACCGGTTCTATCCCGAACGGATGGCAAGCCGTATACTGGGCATGGGCGATGTGGTTTCGCTCGTTGAAAAAGCCCAGCAAACATTCGATCAGGAAGAGGCCAGGCGATTAAACAAGAAATTCAGGAAGAACCAGTTCGACTTTAACGATTTCCTCAGCCAGTTAGACCAAATCAAGAAGATGGGCAACATGAAAGACCTGCTCGGAATGATACCGGGCGTTGGAAAGGCCCTGAAAGGTGTTGACGTGGACGATAACTCATTTAAGCCGGTAGAGGCCATCATCCGCTCGATGACTGCCGAAGAACGAGCCAACCCCGACATCATTAACGGCAGCCGCAAAAACCGCATCGCCAAAGGGAGCGGCACTTCGGTGCAACAGGTAAACCAGTTGCTGAAACAATTTGGCGATATGCGTAAAATGATGAAAACGATGAACAAAATGGGCGGAGGTTCAAAAGCGTTGTCGGCATTGAATCCTTTTGGCCGATAAAAAAATTGTGCAGGTCAAAACCTATCTTCTTAAACGTACGTTATAACCTCAGTTTACAGGAAATTTTCTTTAGTTTAAATGCCCCGTTAGCGGGGCATTTTTACGGTGTAAAACCAAATTAACTCCATATGAAAAAAATCATTTTATTCCTTTCCCTTCTCTGTCTTATCGCGATGGTTGCTGTTGCACAGGATAAGTCAAAGCGGGTAAGCCCGCCTGCAACAGTCGAAGGTACCATTGATGGTGTGAAAATAAAAATTGACTACAGTCAGCCTGGCGCCAAGGGCCGCAAGGTTATGGGTGGCTTAGTTCCCTATGGTGAAGTATGGCGCACCGGTGCCAATGAGGCCACCGTAATTGAGTTCGATAAAAATGTAAAAATTGAAGGACAAGCCCTGGCAGCCGGTAAGTATACGTTATTTACCATACCGGGTGAAACTGAGTGGACAATAATTTTTAACAAAAAACTCGGACAATGGGGGGCCTACGATTACAAAAAGAACAAAGATCAGGATGCCCTTCAGGTAAAAGTGAAACCGGGGAAAACGGATTTTACCGAGTCATTCACCATTACGGTTGACCGGGAAGTGGTAACCCTGAAGTGGGAAAATACCTCCGTGGCATTTAAAGTAGGTAAGGGCTGAATCAGCCCATTTTCCGGAAAAAGCCTTGTTTGCCCTACAGACAAGGCTTTTTTGTTTAACAACGTTTACAACTTCACCCATAAGCCGAGACCGGCTTTGAGTTATTATGCAGCCGTGGCAGAATGTTTTTCCGTTAGGATATTTTGTGCATCTTCGGTTAATCAAAGCCCATGGAAACGCTTGGCCGTTATGACCGTGTTGACCTGCCCGATTTGGGGCTATACAACATTCACGCGAAAATTGATACAGGTGCATTTACCAGCAGCCTGCATTGTTCCCGTGCCGAAGTGGTAGATGGCCAGCTTGAATTTGTATTGCTCGATGAAGAACATCCGGAGTTCACCGGGATGAAATTCGTTTCACATAATTTCGACCAGCGCGACATTAAAAACTCATTTGGAGAAGTGGAAAGAAGGTTTCTGGTGACCACCACCATCGTTATTTTTAACGAAATCATCACATCGGAGTTTTCGCTGAGCGATCGCGGATCACTTAAATTTCCGATTCTGCTCGGCCGAAAAATTTTACAGGGACGGTACCTCATTGATGTGAAGAAAAAAAATCTATCTTACAAAAGGAAACTGGCCCAACGAAAAGCTGCCCGTAAAGCCAATCAGTCAACCCGTTAATTCTTTCTCACGGTATGAATATTGCCATCCTCTCACGTGACGCTAGGTTATACTCAACGCAGCGCCTGAAAGAAGCAGGCGAGAAGCGGGGCCACAATGTGGAAATCATTGACCACATGAAGTGCGTGCTC
>CAYNIH010000128.1:0-396 GCA_964397115.1 uncultured Roseivirgaceae bacterium
CTATACCGCCTGGCTACCCTGCACAGTTCCATTGCCAAAGAAAATGGCCAGGGTTTTAAAGAAAGCAACGAGCGCCTTGAATACCTTGGCGATGCCATTCTCGGGGCGGCCGTAGCCGATTACCTGTTCATGAAATTTCCCTACAAGAGCGAAGGCTTTCTTACCGAAATCCGCTCGCGCATTGTTAACCGCGAATCGCTAAACCTGGTGGCCCGTAAAATCGGCATCGGCTCCATTGTACAGTTCGACCAGAAAAACACCCAGTTGCAGCAGGTTATTTTGGGCAATACACTGGAGGCTATTGTAGGAGCCATTTACCTCGATAAGGGCTACCTGCGTTGCAAGCGGTTTGTGATTAACAAACTGATTGTGCCTTACTTTAACCTTGACGAACTG
>CAYNIH010000128.1:406-7436 GCA_964397115.1 uncultured Roseivirgaceae bacterium
AGTAAAGTAATTGAATGGGGACAGCGCCAGGGGAAAGAAATCAAATTCGAAATTGTGAACATAAAAAAAGGCAGGCTGCACAAAGAATTCACCGCGCAGGTGTTTGTTGACAACCAGCCGCAAGGTACCGGCCATGGCAGCAGCAAGAAAAAGGCCGAGCAGGATGCTGCATTTAAAACCTGCGAAATGCTGGGTATTCTTCATGAAACTTCCGCTTAATTGCCGTTTATTGCAGGCCTATATCCCATCACCGTGAGAAAACTGAAGATTGCGGGTGCCGCACTTAACCAAACCCCGTTGAACTGGCAAGGCAACTTAGCCAACATGGTGAACGCGATCAGTGAAGCCGCCAGCCAAAAGGCCGACATCCTGCTGTTGCCAGAGCTCTGCGTTACCGGTTACGGTTGCGAAGATCTTTTTCTCAGCGACTGGTTATCCGAAAAAGCCTGGAATATATTCACTCAGTTGCTCCCTCATTGCCGGGGAATTACCGTATGCGTTGGTCTGCCCTTACGCCTGAAGGGCACTACCTACAACGGAGTGGGGGTTATCAGCAACGGAACTCTTTTGGGTATAACCCTAAAACAAAACCTTGCTAAAGACGGGGTACACTACGAACCCCGATGGTTCGAAGCCTGGAGACCGGGCGAAGTAACTGAACTGGAACGGGGCGGCATCCGATTCAGAACCGGTGATTTGGTTTATGAAGCTCATGGCATCCGGTTTGGGTTTGAAATATGCGAAGATGCCTGGCGCAACAACCGGCCGGGACTTTCGCTTCGCCAGCGCGGGGTAGACCTGATTCTTAACCCCAGCGCCAGTCATTTTGCCCTGGGCAAAAGCATCGAACGCGAAAAACTCGTTACCCAAAGTTCAGCACAGCTTGCTTGCGTTTATGCCTACGTAAACCTGCTGGGAAACGAAGCCGGAAGAATGATTTACGATGGCGACATCCTGATTGCCCAAAATGGAAAACTGCTTGCGCAAAATACAAGGCTCTCCTTCAAACCGGTTAACGTGCTCTCGTGCGAAATAAACCTGGACAATGGTAACGACTGCCAGACGCTGCCCTTAACCGATAATAAAGAACGCAACGAAGAACTTACCCGGGCGGTAACCCTGGCGCTGTTCGACTACCTGAGAAAAAGCAAAGCAAAAGGGTACGTGGTTTCGCTGAGTGGCGGGGCCGACTCGGCAACCTGCACGGTAATGGTAGCCGAAATGATAAAACGTGCAGCGGCCGAACTGGGGTGGAAGGAATTTTCGCGACTCCTGTTTAACAACCATTCCGCAACCAGTTATGAAGAGGCCATCCGGAACCTGTTAACTACGGCATACCAGGCAACACAAAATTCTTCTTCAATAACCTTTGAAGCCGCCAGGCAGTTGGCCCAATCGGTTGGCGCCAATTTTTATCACTGGTCGGTAGCCGATGAGGTAAGCTCGTACACAGAAAAAATTGAGGCCGTTTTAAAACGCAAACTGGATTGGACTACTGATGACCTCGCTCTGCAAAACATTCAGGCGCGTGCCCGATCGCCCATCATCTGGCTGCTGGCCAATGTTAAGCAGTGCATTTTGCTTACCACCAGCAACCGGAGCGAAGGCGATGTAGGATACGCCACCATGGATGGCGACACCAGCGGAAGCCTGGCCCCTATTTCCGCTATTGACAAGCCCACTATCCTAACGTGGTTAGCGTGGGCCGAAAAAAAACTGGGCTACACGGCCCTGCACCCCATAAACCAACTTAAACCTACTGCCGAACTCCGCCCTGGCGGGCAAACCGATGAAGACGACCTGATGCCCTACCCGGTATTGGTAGCCATTGAAAAGCAGGCCATCGGATTGCGTAAGTCGCCTGTTGAGGTGTACCATGCCTTGGTGCAATCGGCCAGCGACCGGCAGTTGTTAAAAAAACAAATCCGCAGGTTCTTCACCCTATGGGCTGCCAACCAATGGAAGCGTGAACGGCTGGCGCCTTCCTTTCACCTTGACGAACTGAACGTTGATCCGCGCACTTGGTGCCGGTTTCCTATCCTGTCATCGGGATTTGCCGAAGAGCTCGCAGAACTGGATGGCCTCTAAAAGCCCGGGAGCTAAAAATACATTTAAATGGGGTATCCTTGAACTGGCAACCCTGAACCCTTTATATTTGCGCGCAACTGAACCAAACTTTTTTAATCGTAACTACCCATGAACGCACTCAGTTTCATCATCTGGAACGGCAGCCCTGAAATCTTTTCAATCCCCATTCCTTTTCTGGATATAACCCTTACCCTTCGTTGGTACGGACTTTTGTTTGCGCTGGGGTTTCTCATCAGCCAGCAATTGCTTTACTACATGTTTAAAAAAGAGGGCAAGCCCGAAAGCGATGTGGACGTACTCACCGTTTACATGGTAGTGGCCACGATAATCGGTGCGCGGCTTGGGCATGTGTTTTTTTATGAGCCGGCCCGGTACCTGGCCAATCCCATCGACATCCTTAAAGTTTGGGAAGGCGGCCTGGCCAGCCACGGTGCCGCCATCGGTATTTTGTTTGCGCTTTGGCTGTACTCGCGCAAGAAAAAACCCGGGCAAAATTACTTTCAAATCCTCGACCGTATTGTGATTCTTGTAGCCCTTACCGGTGCCCTCATCCGCTTCGGAAACTTTTTCAATTCCGAAATCATCGGCAAACAAACCCACAGCACCAACGGAGTATTCTTTGCCCGATCGATTACCGATATTCTGAAACGAAAAGATATTTTCACCGACATCCAGTACGCCAAGGTAAAAGACGAGAAAGGCATTTATCCTTACCCTCCCATCAAAATCCTTTGCCAGTTTAACAAGGCCAACAATTACACCGAACAGGACATGAGGCGCTTTCTGGTAAACGAAGTGGCCGATGTACTGATGTACAACGGGCGGATACGCGAACACATCAGTCAGGGCGACTTCATCTATGAACTCGTGCAGGATGAAGACGGTACCTGGTATGCCATCATCAGCACGCTGGCGGTACCGCGTTACCCGGCTCAACTGTACGAGGCGGCCTCCTGCATTCTACTTTTCATTTTCCTGTTCTGGCTATGGAGCCGCAAAAAAGAAAATACAACACCCGGCCTTATTTTCGGTTACTTCATGGTAATCCTGTGGAGCTTGCGCTTCGCCTACGAGTTTTTGAAAGAGCCGCAGGTGGACTTTGAGGTGGACATGCCGCTTAACATGGGCCAACTGCTCAGCATACCCATGTTCATTGTCGGCCTCATTATTTTGGTATATGCTTATCGCAATAAAAAGCAGGCACCAGCAGTTAGTCAGTAATGTGGCTCTTGCCAGGCTGGCCATATCGGGTTAAGCATGCTGACCATTTTATGCGGACTACTTTTATCTTTTACCGCTTCGGGGTACGACAGCACAGCCGTTGTTCATTCCGATTCGCTAAAAAAGCCGGCTAAAGAAAAAAAGCAGAACCGAAGCGACACAACCGGTTATTACCTGCACATTAACCGGATTTTTATCATCGGCAACCGCAAAACGCGCGACCGCATCATTTTGCGGGAGCTTACCCTGAAGCCGGGCGACTCGGTGCATACCAGCGACTTTCCCCGGATTATCGAAAAAGATAAAAACAAACTCTTCAACCTTGCCCTGTTCAACACCACCAACATCCGCCCGCTTGAATTAACCCGAGGCCAGGCCGACCTGCTGGTGGAAGTGGACGAACGGTGGTACACCTTTCCGGTGCCGATATTCCAGCTATCCGACAGAAACTTTAACGAATGGTGGCAGAACTACAACCATGATTTTGACCGGATTAACTACGGACTGAAACTTTACCAGTACAACATGCGGGGGCGAAACGAAACGCTCATTTTTACTGCTCAGTTTGGTTACGTAAACCGGTTTGAACTATTGTACCGGGTTCCGTATTTCGACCGGAGGCAAAAACAAGGACTTATTTTCGAAGCAGATTTTATTGATGCCAAAAATCTGCCCGTGCAAACGGTTAACCATAAACTTGACTTTCTGGAGATGCGCAGCCTGCTGCGCAATACCCGCGGCATTGGATTAACCTATACCTACCGCAATAATTTTTACAAGCAGCACCGGTGGAAATACGGCTACCGAACCACCTACATTGCCGATACCGTTGCAAAGCTTAATGAAAACTACCTCGGTGCCGATACAAACTTAAACCAGCATTACGATTTGTTCAGTTACCAGTTCATCAGCGACCACCGCGATGTGGTGGCCTACCCGCTTACCGGGTATCACTTGCTGGCCCAGGCACAGAAAACCGGCCTTTTCATCAACAACGATATCACCAAGTGGGATGTATCGGTGAGTTACTCCCGCTTTTTCAACCTTAAGAAAAATTTTTACCTCGCCAATCTGGCCTTTGGCTACTGGAGCAACCGCGATGACATACCCTACTTTAACTACGGAGTAATGGGCTATAACAAGATTTTTGTGCGCGGCTACGAAGTATTTGTTATTGAGGGACCCTGGTATGTACTGAACAAAACCACGCTGAAAAAGCGCATCTTCAGCCGCACGTGGAACTGGAACGATATGCCCTTTAAACAATTTCAATACATTCCGTTTGCCATTTACCTGAAAACCTATGCCGACTTTGGGTATGTTAAAAATTATCCCTACTACATTCAAAACAACCTCAACAGGGTACTGTCGGATAAACTGATTTTCGGTACCGGCTTCGGGGTTGACCTGGTAAGTTCGTACGATGTGGTGCTTCGGTTTGAATATTCATTTAATGCCGAGGGCGATCGTGGTTTTTTCTTCCACATCAAAAAAGAATTTTAATCGGCAGGCTTCCACACCTTTCGCTTTCCCTTGCGGTTGTATTCGTACCAGATGCCTGTACGCTGGCCTTCTGAATAATATCCTGAAAAAGCAAGGGCTCCGTGGTCGTCATAAAATTTCCACTCTCCGTTTTCCTTGCCGTTCCGGTAGGCACCTTCCTGTACAAGCACACCTTGTTCATTATAAACTTTTGTCGGTCCGTGAGGTAATCCGGCCTCGTAAGCAATAGTTCGCTGTAGCCTGCCATTCGGGTGAAAATAGTACCAGGTACCTTCGTACCGGCTTCGGCTAAACCTGCCTTTGCGGTACAGGTTGCCGTTTTCATAATAATACCAGGCCGAGTCGTGAAGTACTCCGTTCACCCAGGTTTCCACTGATTCGGTTGTACCGTCAGGAAAATAGTAAACCACCATTCCATGCAGCAAGCCATCGGCAACAGGCTGAATGGAATTAAGCTGACCCGATGGATAAAAATACCTCCACTCACCCTGTTTTACGCCTTGGTACATGATGCCTGTTGCTTTGATGGTAGCATCATTATAGCGAAGCACGACAGTATCCTGTGCCCAGGCACAAGCAGATAAACCAGTTAAAAACAGGATAAAGATTTTTTTCATTTCCATCATGCTATGCTAAATTAAAACACCAAATCTAAATGAAGCTGCTCCGGTTATTTATTGTTTTAGCTTCCATCACCGTTCAGGCGCAAAGCGTAAGTACCCTTATGGGTGCGCGTAGCAGCGGCATGGGTTACGCTTCGGCCGCTTTGGCTGACGGCTTTTCCCTGTTCAACAACGTGGCCGGTATGACATCCCTAAGCCAGCCCTTTTGCGTTGCAGCCTACAACGTAGCAACTGCCTTGCCCAATGCCAACCGCGCTGCTTTTGCCATTGCTGCGCCTGTACCAAGCGGAGTAGCCGGCTTTAGCCTATTTCGATTTGGTGATAACGTGTATAACGAAAGTGTGGTGTCGGTCGGCTACAGCAACCGGTTTGGTTTGGCTGCTCTTGGGGTACGGGTTAACTACATTCAATATCAGGCTGAAGGGTTTGGTACAAAAGGAGTTTTTACTGTCGGTATGGGCGGAATAGCCGAACTGACTCCCCGGCTTTTGTTAGGTGCGTACATCACCAACGTAAACCGGCCGGAAATTTCGAACGATGGCGACAGGGTGCCCGCCTTGCTCAATGCCGGAATAGCCTTAACCCCTACCCCCAATGTGTTGATTGCTGCCGAAGTGCAGAAAGACCTCGACTACGAAGCCACCTGGAAGGCCGGATTAGAGTACACCTTCCATAAGAAATTTTCTGCCCGCACCGGTTTCAACCTGAAGCCCAATGCTTCATTTTTCGGATTCGGTTTTAAAAACAACCGCCTTGCCCTCGATTACGCGGTACAATACAGCACCCTGGTTCAATTCAGTCACCAGGCATCGGCATCGTTCACCCTTGGCAAACCATGAAGTGGCTCGTGCCTACTTTCATCATTTGGTATTCCATAACTGCCGCGCAGGAATATCCCCGTAAGGAGGTTGACCTAGAACGGCTGGCCGATGAACTTTTTGCTTACCAGGATCTTGATTTAAACTATGAAGAACTCTACGAAAACCTCGCACTGCTCTTGAGCAATCCGGTTAACCTCAACACGGCCAATGCCGAGCAACTGCGGTTTTTGAATTTACTCACCGAGGCACAGGTGCAGCAACTGCTGGCTTATCGCACAGAAAATGGTCCGCTGATCAGCATTTACGAACTGCAGGCCGTGCCCGGTTTTGATTTGCCGCTCATTGAGCGGGTTGTTGCCTTTTTTACCGTTACCGATCCGGACACAGGCTTAAATCGGTCATTTTTGCAACGCCTTGCCGAAAAAGGAAACAGTTATTTTATAATACGGTACGATCGAACCCTCGAAACAAAGGCAGGCTTTACCAGTGAGGTAAGTGAGGCGCAGCAATTCAAGGGCAGTGCCGATAAATTATACCTTCGTTTCAGATCGGCCAGGCCGGGCGATTACAGCTATGGGTTCACCCTGGAAAAAGATGCCGGGGAACAAGTGGTGTGGAACCCTTCGGAAAAGCAATATGGATTTGATTACAATTCTTTTCACCTTCAGGTGTTGAACAAGGGCATCATCAAAAATGCGTTGGTTGGCGATTACCAGGTACAGGTGGCGCAAGTCATTTTTATTGGTGTATTTTTATGTTTTGTCAAAGTTTGAG
>CAYNIH010000129.1:0-7396 GCA_964397115.1 uncultured Roseivirgaceae bacterium
GGCATCCCCCGTCAGGACGACATCAACTGATGTCCGGTCATTTACAGGAACCTCCTGGGTTGAAAAACCCACAAACGAAAACACCAGGACAGATGAAGAAGGAACACTGATGGAATACTGGCCGTTTGCATCGGTAATCGTTCCCTGTGAAGTGCCTTTTACCAGAATATTTACGCCCGGCATCACGCTTCCGTCATCGGCCGAGGTTACTTTACCACTTACTGTTATCTGCCCATAGGCTGAGCTGAACATAAATAGGCAGGCCGCAAACATGAACAGCAATTTGTTGCGCGGTGCTGTTGTGAAATTTTCTTTTCTTCGTAGATCTTTTTTCATAGGTTAAAGGTGAGGTTAGTTTTTACTCCGAACAGTTGTGAGGACGCAGCCCGTTCGTTGTTCAAAGGTTTGGAATACACATGAAGTGTTATTTAGAGGCACATTATTCATTGATTAATCTTTGACCGGCAAAATGAAAATGACGTTAATAAACAGGCTTACTGAAGAGACCTATTTATCAGTCAGCAACTAAGAGGTTCAACCTGTTGTTAATCATTTTTTAATACCGTTCAATTTTTCGGATCGAAGTCATTCGTTACACTTCCTTATTCTTCCATTAATTAACGAAGACCCTCAAAAAGGACGCACGGATAAAATCATAACAACCTACCCCTTTACGAGGGAACATTAAATCCTTACACTAAGAAAATGCAGTGTGAGCGTGATAGTCAGAGGCCTTCGATTACCTCTTCGGCAATGCCAAAACTCAGGGTCATTCCGGCACCGCCCAATCCATTCACCAGGGTTACACCGGGCGCAGGCTTCAGCACCAGTTTAATATCGGAAAGAAGTTTCGGATAGATGCCGTGCCACCGCTCGACAATCTGTAACTTCCCGAGGTTGGTAAAAGTTGACAGATATTCCAAAATGATATCGTTTACTTCCTCCGAGTCAAACGGTTCTAATGTTCTTCCATAATGATGGGAATCGCCTATAATGAGCTCACCATATTGATTCTGGGCAAGCAAAACGTGGATGCCATGGTCTTTGTACCGCCTAGACAGCGCATCATAGCGCTGATCAAGCGCCTGTAATGAGGGGCACGGAGCAAAAGAAGCATAATGACGCAACGTAAGGCCGGCACACAGCGTAGGCCCGATGGTTACAGGTTCAGCCGGTATGGCCTTCAACATTTGCAGTTTGCACTTACTCACGTCCATTCTGTCGAATACCTGCGGATAGAGGGTTTCAAAATCGGCACCGCTGCAAACAATAACGTGCTGCGCTTTCCAAATCCCCCTCGAAGTGACCACATGAGGCACGTCAATGGCGGTTACGGCATATCCAAAAAAAATTTGCAGGCCAAACTTTTCCTGCAACCAGGCTGGTATCCTGCGGATTGCTTCGCGCGAGTAAACGGTTCCCTCGGTTGCGCTCCAGAGTGCCCCGCGTAATCCGTCCTGCTTAACAACCGGTGATTTATCCAAAACTTCATCAGCCGATAACCAACCACACTGAAAGCCCGCCTCTTTATATATCGCAAGGAATTCCCGGATCACCGCCTCCTCGTCTTCGTGGTAGGCAAGGTGTAATGAACCGTTTGGATTTAACCAGAAACCTGCCTGTTGAGAAACTTCGAGCCAATGAGAACGAGAACGTAAAGCCACCTCAAATCCAACACCGGGTTGCTGCCCTACCGGCCAAACCAAACCAAAGTTTCTTATGGAGGCCCCTATTGCATATTGCTCCCGTTCGAAGAGGGTAACGCGGTATCCTTTCTTCAAGGCGAAATAGGCATGTGCCAGTCCGGCAATTCCTGCGCCAACAATGGCAATGTCAGTTGAGCGTTCCATGCGAAGTAAGGTCAATCAAATAGATGATCAAAACTGATGACGGCCGTTATTTTTTTGTTAAGGTTGTTGAAACCGTTTTTACATCGGAAGGAAAAATGAAATTTGGCACGACCGATGTATTCCAACTTTTATGTTCACACCCTTTACCGCGATGGTAAAGGTACTCTATCGGATTATGTTATCCACATACGCAGGTTTGGTCTTATGGAGACTATGATTCTGGCAGACGATGAGTGGAAATCAAAACTGATCGAATAGCATGGCCGCCCCCGAGCAGGAACACCGGATTACAACGTGGCTCCGCCTGTCGCACCCCGTTGTGTTTACGCTGTACGCATCACTAACCGCGTTTTGTCTGTACACCTGTGTTTACATTATTCGCAAAACATTTGCCTCCGCCACATTTGATGACCTGCAATTTGCAGGCATTACCTATAAGGTTTGGCTTGTCACCTTTCAGGTAGCCGGCTATGCGCTTTCTAAATTCATCGGCATTAAAATCGTTTCCGAATTGAAAGATCATGCCCGCGGCAAAGGTATTTTGCTCATGGTAAGTATCGCCAGCATATCCTGGCTCCTCTTTGCGCTGACACCGCCTCCGTATAGCCTTATTTTTTTATTCACAAACGGATTGCCGCTTGGGATGGTATGGGGATTGATTTTCAGCTACCTGGAGGGACGAAGGATGACGGAGGTGCTGGGAGCTGCCCTGTCGGTAAGCTTTATATTTTCTTCCGGGTTCTGCCGCACGACCGGCAGTTACCTTATGCAGGCATGGGAGGTTTCCGAAAACTGGATGCCTTTTGTTGCCAGCGCCTTGGTTATTATTCCTCTTTTGCTTTTTCTTTTTCTAATTGACCGTTTGCCTCCTCCATCCGAAACGGATGTGGAACTGCGCACCAGGCGCGAACCGATGAATAGCCACAAGCGCATACAGTTCTTACATGCTTTTTTACCTGGCATTATTCTTTTTGTGTTGAGCTACATGCTCCTTACCGCCTTGCGTGATTTTCGCGATAATTTTTCGGCCGAAATCTGGACAGCGCTGGGCTATACCGGCAATCCTGTCATTTTTACACAAACGGAAATACCCGTTTCCATCCTGGTATTGGTCATTATGGGGAGCATCATGCTGGTAAAGAATAATTATTTGGCGCTGGTAATTAATCACCTCATTATTCTCCTGGGTATGGCGTTGATCGGCATCAGTTCACTTTTGTTCGAGCGCGAAATCATCGACCCCGCCCAGTGGATGATTCTCCTTGGCCTGGGGCTATATTGCGGATACGTACCCTTTAACAGCATTTTCTTCGACCGGCTGCTTGCCGCTTTTCATTACGTAGGGACAGTGGGTTTTATCATGTATGTATCTGACTCCTTCGGCTACCTGGCCAGTGTAGCTGTTCTCTTTTTCAAAGAATTCGGTTATGCCCGGCTTAGCTGGTTATCCTTCATGATTTCGTCAAGCTACTTTATTTCTATCGTTGGTTCCGTCCTGATCGGAGGATCGCTGATCTACTTTATGATGAAGCGACAAACGGGATACCGCAAAGAAACCCGCTTAAGTACCGGTTATTCAACCTAAATATTTCTTACTGCTTTTTATTCTTTTTGCCTTTCTTCAACTCTTCGTAATCTTCACGCTCAGCAAGCTTTTTATCCTCAACATTCTTATTCAGAAATTCGTTGAGCTTTTCGATGTCCAGGTTGGATTTCAATTCACCAAACTGATCGATCGATACTTCAAAGCCCTCGAGGTCTTTATGCACCCGGGGCTTTTTTACCGGCTTCTTGGGTGTCAATTTTTTACTCATAACGCAGCCGCTTTAACGGTAAAGTCGATTAAGGCAACCCGCAGGCGGTGGATGATTTCCTCCTTGCCAATGATTTCCATGGTCATCATCAGGTCGGGCCCGGCAGCACTTCCGGTAATGGCTACCCGTAAAATCTGCATCACCTGGCCTGCCTTAATGCCAAGGTCTGCCGCCACTTTCTCGATGGTGGTTTTTATGGTTTGCGAATCAACCCGTTCGAGTTGCCCAATGGCGCCTTCAAATGCCTGAAAAAACGAGGCAGATTCCGCATTCCACCTTTTGGCAATCACCGCACCATCAAATGAAGCCGGAGCGCGAAAAAAGAAGTGCCCCTGCCTGAGAAAATCTTGAGGAAAAGAAATCCGGTCGCGCATTACCGAAACAATCTTCAGGGCTTTTTCGTGTAAACAGGTCAGTCCTTCGGCCTCAAGTTGTTCGTTCAGGTATTGAACCAATTCCTCATCCGGTTTAGCACGAAGGTATTGCTCATTAAACCAGGTTGCTTTCTGAATATCAAACCGATCCCCTGATTTATTGATGCGCCCGATGGAAAACGCCTTGATTAATTCTTCGAAGGAAAAAATTTCCTGCTCGGTGCCGGGGTTCCATCCGAGCAGCGCAAGGAAGTTTATCAGCGCTTCGGGCAGGTAACCCGCCTCGCGGAAGCCAACCGATGTTTCATGGGTGTTGGGGTCAGTCCACGTTAATGGAAAAATCGGGAATCCCATCCGGTCGGCATCGCGTTTACTTAGTTTCCCGTTTCCATCCGGTTTCAGCAACAACGGCAGGTGTGCAAACTGCGGCATATCGGCCTCCCAGCCAAAACTTTTATACAACAGCACATGCAGCGGTGCCGAGGGCAGCCATTCTTCTCCGCGAATTACGTGTGAAATTTTCATCAGGTAATCGTCAACCACGTTGGCTAAATGGTATGTGGGCATGCCATCGGATTTCATCAATACTTTATCATCCAACTCTGTGGTTTGTACCACAACCTCTCCGCGAATTAAATCCTGCAATCGAACTTCTCCGGCTTCCGGCACCTTAAGACGGATAACGTATGGCACACCAGACTGAAGAAGTTCTTCCGTTTCGGCCGGTGAAAGGGTGAGTGAGTTCCGCATCATCATCCGGGTAGCGCTGCTGTACTGCTGGTGGACAACCCCGGATTGTTTCAGCCGGTCGCGCATGGCTTCCAATTCAGTCTCGGTATCAAAAGCATAGTAGGCATGGCCGGTGCTGATTAATTGACCGGCATAGTTCCGGTACAAATCTTTTCGCTCCGACTGCCGGTAAGGTGCATATGGGCCTCCAACACCCACGCCCTCGTCAATCCGGATGCCGGCCCACTGAAGTGAATCGATAATGTAGGCTTCGGCACCCGGTACATAGCGCTGCTGGTCGGTATCTTCTATGCGCAGGATCATCGTTCCGTTATGCTGGCGGGCAAACAGGTAATTATAAAGGGCCGTGCGCACCCCGCCAATGTGAAGCGCGCCTGTTGGACTTGGTGCAAACCGTACCCGGATTTCTTTCATGCCTCAAAGTTAACCGATACATTAGATTTGTATATAAAATCCACCTTACCTTTGCACGCTTTATCCACCCTGTATGAGCGAAGAAAAAAGTTTGAACTTCCTGGAAGAAATCATCGAGAACGACCTGAAGGCCGGGAAGTACCAAACCATTATTACACGCTTTCCTCCTGAACCCAATGGCTACCTCCACGTGGGCCATGCCAAAAGCATCTGCCTCAATTTCGGGCTTGCCGAAAAATACGGAGGGTACACCAACCTGCGGTTTGACGATACCAACCCGGTAACCGAAGATGTGGAGTATGTGGAAAGCATTAAGGACGATATTAAATGGCTGGGCTTTGAGTGGGCTAACGAATTTTACGCCTCCGATTACTTCGAACAGTTGTATGCATTTGCCGTGAAGCTCATTAACAAAGGCCTTGCCTATGTTGACGACAGTACCAGCGAAGAAATTGCCCGGCAAAAAGGCACACCCACACAGCCGGGCACGAACAGTCCGTACCGCAACCGAAGCATAGAAGAAAACCTGCAGTTGTTTGCTGCTATGCGGGCCGGAAAATACAAGGATGGCGAAAAGGTGCTGCGCGCCAAAATTGATATGGCACACCCCAACATGCACATGCGCGACCCGGTAATCTACCGGATCAAACATGCCCACCACCACCGCACGGGCGATGCCTGGTGCATTTACCCGATGTATGATTTCGCCCACGGGCAAAGCGACTCCATCGAAAAAGTAACCCACAGCATCTGCACACTCGAGTTTGTACCCCACAGGGCGTTGTACGATTGGCTGATTGAAAACCTCGAGATTTATCCGTCCAAACAATATGAGTTTGCCCGCCTTAACATGACCTACACGGTGATGAGCAAACGCAAACTGCTGCAACTGGTAAACGAGAACCACGTTACGGGATGGGACGACCCGCGTATGCCCACGCTTAGCGGAATGCGGAGAAGGGGATATTCCCCCGAAAGCATTCGCGAATTTTGCGACCGCATCGGGGTGGCCAAACGCGATAACCTGATTGACGTAGGGTTGCTTGAATTTTGTGTGCGCGAACACCTCAACAAAATAGCCCTGCGCAGAATGGTGGTATTCGATCCGCTGAAAGTGATCCTGACGAATTATCCCGAAGGAAAAACCGAATGGGTGACCAGCGAAAATAACCCGGAAGACGAAGCAGCAGGGGTGCGTGAAATACCCTTCAGCCGCGAGCTGTACATTGAACAAGAAGATTTTATGGAAAATCCTCCCAAAAAATATTTTCGCCTTGCCCCCGGGCAACTCGTGCGGCTTAAGAGCGCCTACATCATCCGCTGCGATGAGGTGATTAAAGATGCCTCCGGAAAAATTACCGCATTGCATTGCACCTACCTGCCCGAAAGCAAGAGCGGATCCGACACTTCCGGCATTCACGTAAAAGGCACGCTGCACTGGGTAAGCGCATCCCACGCCATTCCGGTGGAGGCCCGCCTTTACGACAGGCTGTTCCGGGTTGCTGACCTTTCAGTTGCGGAAGGCGATTTTAAAGATTACCTCAATCCCGACTCACTGCACGTGCTGCCTAGTGTATTTGCTGAGCCGGCACTGGCCGATGCCCGGCCGGGAGAACATTACCAGTTTATGAGAAAAGGATATTTTATCCTCGATTCAGATACCGCTTCGGGAAAACCTGTGTTCAATCGCACGGTAACCCTTAAGGATATGTGGGAAAAAATTAAGACGTAAGGCATAAGACGCAAGTAGTAAGGCACAAGAAATTCTTACTACTTAAGTCTTACGTCTAAAGTCTATTTCACAGCAATGCACGAAATCTCCACGTTCACATCTTTGGGCAGGCGGCTTACTTCTACCGTTTCGCGGGCAGGAGGGTTTGCCGGAAACTCCTTTCCGTAAACTTCATTCACCACCGGAAAATTATTCATATCTTTTAAAAAAATGGTGCTCTTCACCACATTCGAAAAATCCATACCGGCCGCTTTCAGTATTTCACCGAGGTTTTTCATCACCTGGGCAGTTTCTTCGCTGATGGTACCGGTAACCAGGATACCAGAAGGCTTTTGAATGGCGATCTGCCCGCTGATAAACAGCATGTTACCAACCTGTACTGCCTGACTGTACGGGCCGATGGGCTCAGGTGCATGGGGTGAATAAATAACCGATTTTGACATAGGTATGTGTTTAACAACT
>CAYNIH010000130.1:0-7384 GCA_964397115.1 uncultured Roseivirgaceae bacterium
CAGTTGATTACCCGAATTGCGGGCGACAACTTCTGGAAGGCCCAAATCGCCCAGATAAATCTCAATGCAAAAAATAAGCTAACCCTGTTGCCCCAGGTAGGGGGGCAGACCATTGAGTTTGGAACAACCGAAAACATGGACGAAAAGCTGATGAAACTTAGAATATTTTATAAGGAAATTTTACCGCAGATGGGATGGAACCGTTACCATCGGGTTAATGTGGAATATAACGGGCAACTCGTGGCCGAATGAAAAAACATTTTTACAACTATATCAAAACGATTTTAAACAACCACTAATTCACTAATTGTTAACGCTATGGAACAGGAAAAAATAATTGTAGGGCTCGATATCGGCACAACAAAAATTTGTGCCATTGTGGGCCGTAAAAACGAGTTCGGCAAGCTGGAGGTGCTTGGCATGGGTAAGGCCGAATCGGAAGGCGTAGTTAAAGGCATTGTATTTAATATTGACAAAACCGTCTATGCCATCGAAAAGGCCATTAAAGAAGCAGGCGATCAGGCCGGTATTGACATTGGCATTGTTAACGTTGGCATTGCCGGACAGCATATCAAAAGTTTTATCCAGCACGGTGGACTCACGCGCACTTCGAAAGAAGATGAGATTTCGATAGACGATGTGGAGCGGTTAACCCAGGATATGTACCGCATGGTTGTTCCTCCCGGCAGCCAGATTATCCACGTGATGCCGCAGGATTATATGGTTGACTATGAAGAAGGGATAAAGGAACCGGTGGGCATGTCGGGTGTGCGGCTCGAAGCCGACTTTCACATTATTACTGCACAGACCAATGCAATCAACAACATCAACAAATGCGTGCGCAGGGCCGGGCTTGAAATTGACGATCTCATCTTGGAGCCGTTGGCATCAAGCCTTGCTGTACTGAGCAGCGATGAAAAGGAAGCAGGCGTTTGCCTGATTGATATCGGAGGCGGCACCACCGACATCGCCATCTTTTACGACAACATCATCCGGCACACCGCAGTGATTCCCTTTGGTGGAAACATTGTAACCAACGACATTAAGCAGGGATTGATGGTGCTGCCTCAACAGGCCGAACAATTGAAAACCCGGTTCGGTAAAGCCATTGCCGAGGAGGCCAGCCCAAATGAAATCGTTTCCATACCGGGCATCCGCAACCGATCCGCCAAGGAAATTTCCGTTAAGAACCTGGCCAACATTATCCAGGCCCGCATGGAAGAAATTATTGAAATGGCGCATGCCGAAATCATCAGCAGCGGGTATGAAAACCGCCTGGCGGGCGGAATTGTGATTACCGGTGGCGGTGCCCAACTAAGCAACCTGAAGCAACTCGTAGAATACATGACCGGTATGGATACCCGTATTGGTTATCCGAACGAGCATTTGGGCAAGAGTAAGATTGAAGCGGTAAAAAGTCCGATGTACGCCACGGCCGTAGGACTGGTACTGGCGGGTTATCGATCGCTTGACGAACGCGAGGACAACTACAAAGAAGCACGCGAGGCCATCAAAGCTACCAGGCCGTCTAAAAAAACTTCTTCAAAGAATTTTCTCAATGAAATCCTGAGCAAAACAAAAAGTTTACTGATTGACGACCTCGATGGGAAAAACGATTACTAATCAGAACTGAAACCACTAAACCCAACAAATATGTTTGAAACCGGATCGTACAAATTCGACATTCCCCGGCACACCAAGGGAGCACCGCGCTCTATCATTAAGGTGATTGGTGTGGGCGGGGGAGGCAGCAATGCCGTGAACCACATGTTCCGACAAGGAATTAAAGACGTGGAATTTGTGGTATGCAACACCGATGTGCAGGCGCTCAACGCCAGCCCGGTACCCACCAAGCTGCAAATCGGGGCCGACCTCACCGAGGGCCTCGGCTGCGGGGCAAACCCCAGGATTGGAAAAGGTGCAGCCCTCGAAAGCAAAGAGCTGATTAAAGAATTTCTTCAAGGCACCAAAATGCTGTTTGTAACCGCAGGGATGGGCGGTGGTACCGGCACGGGTGCGGCACCCGTGATCGCCAAAATTGCCAAAAGCATGGGCATCCTCACCGTAGGCATCGTCACCCTTCCGTTTGCTTTCGAAGGGAAGAAAAAACAACTGCAGGCCGAGGCAGGAATCAAATCCCTCCGCCACAGTTGCGATACAGTGCTGGTGATCGTCAATGACAAACTCCGCGAGATATACGGTAACCTGCCCATCGGTAAGGCTTTTGCCCAGGCCGACAACGTGCTGACTACCGCAGCCAAAGGAATTGCCGAGATCATCACGCTGGCCGGTTACGTTAACGTTGATTTCCAGGACGTGCGCACGGTGATGCTCAATGCCGGGCCTGCCGTGATGGGCACAGCCGAAACCCGGGGTGAAAACCGCGCCCGCAACGCAGCAAGCGGTGCGCTCTCCTCCCCGCTGCTCGACAACTGCGACATTATGGGGGCCAAGAAAATCCTGCTCTCCATTGTTTCGGGAGCAGAGGCCGAATTGCAAATGGATGAACTGATGGAAATAACGGGATACATTCAGGAACAGGCCGGCCAGGAAGCCGAAGTAATTTTCGGCCATGGCGTTGATCCCGAACTGGGCGACCGCCTGCGGGTAACCGTGATTGCCACCGGCTTTGAAAATGAATCGCCCGAGGATGAGCCAGCCGCAAAAGAGGAGGTAAAACCCATTGAGCCCGAAGTGAAAAAACACGACCTGGAGCGCAGCCAGATTTGGCTGTTTGAACAGGATAAGGCCGTGGAAGCTCCGCGTGAAATTGAATTGAAAGTAACCAACGAACCGGTTGCCGGAATCACCTCGCCCAGGGAAGATGACCACCTTGAAGAGGACATTGTTGAGGAACGTGAAATCATCTTCGATGAGCCTTCCGGCAAAACAGAAATGCCCCTTACCGATGACTTTGGCGATGAGGGGGATGAGGGCTTGTTTGGCTCACTGGACGATGACTTTGATGTTGCTGCCGAAAAATCGGCCGACCAGGTTATCAATGATCAGGGTATGATGGAACTTCGCACTACCAAAGAACGCCTGCGGCAGCAGGCCGAACAGCGCAAGGAAAAACTGAAGCAGGCACGCAAGCAGGAAATGACCAAGGAAGAATTTAATGAGAAATGGTCTTTACCGGCTTATTTGCGCAGGGGGGTAAAGATGGATCACGTTCCGCACTCCTCCGACCAGTTTATTTCGAAGTATAACCTTAATGATGACAATAACCTGTTGGGTAATAACAGATTTTTGCACGATAACGTGGATTAAAAAATTGAAATGCATGTAACGGTTTCAACGACTTCAAAGGTATGGCATTTCCGGTGTGACTGGTATTTTACTCCATTCGTAGTGGTTGTTGGTTGTAAATACTTTTTGCCGGCACCGGAGTGCCTTCTTATCAATTCTGCTTAGCAGGATTATTTTTTTTGCCTTTGAAAGCCCCGGCAGTCGGCCGGGGTTTTTTTTTGATTTGAGCGAGATTAAAACAGAATCTTGTGATGCTCTAATTTCAGTTTCCCTTCTTTCTCCATTCGTTTTACCGTCCGGATAACGGTTTCAACCCGAAGGCTCGTCATGTCAGCCAGTTGCTGACGGGTGTAGGGTACAATTATCTTCTGGCCTTTTCCGGCATTCATCCGGGATTTGAGGTAGTTCAGAATAGTGAGGATTCGGTGTTCTGGTTTGTGGGCAGCGATCTCGGTTAAAATCATGGATTTATACTGGAGGCGGTCGCACAACACGTTATCAAGTTTCAGGTGCAAGTCGAAATTATTTTTAAGCAGATTCAGAAAGTCCAGTTTCGGCAGGCGCCACACTTTGCCGGCAGTGAGGCAAACGGCTGTACTCGGATAGGGAAAGTTGCCAAGAAGTGGGGGTTCACCAAAACTTTCCCCGGCATGAAAAATGCCCTGTGTAAATTCCTGCCCTTCGTGGTTGAGGATGTACATGCGAACCTGCCCTTGTTCTACCTGAAAGTAATCGGAGGCCACATTTCCTTTTTCAAACAATACCTGGTCCTTGCGCACCCTGTACAGGCGTGCCCCGTATTCTTCTAACTTGTTAACCGGTATCACGTTTTTTTGCAAATAATAAATTTTAAATGATTCCATGAAACCTTAACAGAGCTCAGGTTTTCTGGATACATTCGTTTAAAAATGGATTTACTCTGGACGGTTATTGCCTGCGGGTTAATGTTGGCCGGTATTATTGGCAGCGTGGTGCCGCTGTTGCCGGGCCCTCCGCTAAGCTATGCTGGCATGCTGGTGCTTCAGCTTCGCCAACAGCCATCTTTTACCACAGCGTTTCTGCTTACCTGGTTAGGTATTGTAATCGTCATCCAGGTGCTGGATTATGTCATTCCGCTATATGGCACAAAAAAGTTTGGAGGCACACGCTACGGTATCTGGGGCTGTGCCATCGGGTTGATGGCGGGGCTTTGGTTTGGTCCGGTAGGGATTGTGGCCGGTCCGTTTGCGGGCGCTTTTGTGGGCGAGTGGTTGGCCAATAACCAGGCGGAACAAGCGCTGCGGGCTGCGCTCGGTTCGTTTATCGGATTTGTTTTCAGTACCTTGTTAAAACTGGTAACCTGCCTGGTCATGGGCTGGTACCTGGTAAAAGCGCTATAACCTTTTCAGTAAATGAATAGGCATGCTAAACTCATCACAACATTCTACACCTGCTTTCAAAACCTGGATGCAGAAGGGATGAGAGCATGCTATCACGATGACGTTCGCTTCTCTGATCCGGTATTTCCGGAATTAAAGGGAAAGGAGGAAACCGGAGCGATGTGGGCCATGCTTATCCACACGCTCAGGAAAAACCCAGCGGGCTGGAAACTTGATCTTGAAAATGTGTGGGCTGACCAAACTTCCGGCTCGTGCCGGTGGCAGGCACATTATACGCTTTCGCTCACCGGCCGAAACGTACACAACATAATTCAGGCAACCTTCCGGTTTAAGGACACTAAAATTATAGAGCACACCGACACATTTGACTTTTATCGCTGGGCATGGATGGCGTTTGGATTTTCTGGTGCAGTACTTGGGTGGACGCCTTACTTTAAACAGCAAGTTCAGACGACTGCTAAAAAAAGGTTAGAAGTTTACCTGCAACATTATCGAAGATAGGTACCTTGCATCGGTTATCCGTAACGAACACTCGTACGTTTTTTTAATTACGCTTTTCAAAACAGGTTGATAATCCTGAATTCTCCCTAATATTGACACGAGCTATTTTTTTCAGCCTATACAGTGATTTATTCGGTTATCCGTTCCAGCGGCAGTTACATTCCTGCCAGGCAAGTCAGCAACGACTTCTTTAAAGAACACACCTTCTACGGAAGTGATGGCCGTTTACTTGAAGCGGGCAACGATGAGATCATCCGTAAATTCAGCGAGATAACCGGCATCCACGAGCGGAGGTATGTTACCGATGACCTGGTGGCCTCCGATATTGGTGCGTTGGCTGCAGCAGAGGCGCTGAAATCGGGCAACGTTAACGGAGAAACCCTCGACTATATTATTGTCGCCCACAACTTCGGTGATGTGCGGGCCGACACACATAAAAGTGAGTTTGTTCCTGCACTCGCTTCTCGCGTGAAGGCAAAATTGGGTATTGAAAACCCCGATACGGTATGTTATGATTTGCCCTTCGGCTGTGCCGGATGGTTGCAGGGCGTAATTCAGGCCGACTCATTTATCCGGTCGGGAATTGCCAGGCGGATATTGATTGTTGGCGCTGAAACGCTTTCGCGCATTTATGATCCGCATGACCGCGACTGCATGATTTATGCCGATGGGGCAGGAGCCGTAATTCTTGAAGCGTGTGAGAGCAAAACCCCCGTGGGCATACTGGCCCATAAAACCCAAACCAATGCGGGCGATAAAACTTTTGTTCTGAAAATGGATCGCTCCTACAATCCTTCCCTTCCGGCCGATGCATTATTCCTTAAAATGCAGGGACGAACCCTGTACGAACACGCGCTCATGGCCGTCCCACCGCTCATCATGGAATGCGTGGCCAAAGCCGGTGTCGGCCTGTCGGATATCGGGCTGGTGCTCATCCACCAGGCCAATAACAAAATGGATGAGGCAATTTTAAAACGAACATTCGAAAACAACGGCATCACCATCTCGCCCGGTAAGATCATGCCGATGACGATCTCCTGGCTTGGAAACAGCTCAGTGGCCACCGTGCCTACGCTTTACGACCTGGTGGCCAAAAAACAATTAAACGGTTATGAACTCCATAAAGGCACCTACATTTTGTTTGTTGCACTGGGGGCCGGTGTTAACGTAAACGCCATGGTTTACCGGGTGCCCGAATAACCCTGAACTGGTTTTTAATCGCATTAATTCCGGGGAAACCGCGTTGTTCCTGAGGAAATTTTTTTAAGTTGGCTGATGATAGAAACCGCGTATATGAATTTCAAGTTTCTGGTCAGCCTGATCCTGACCGTATTGTTAGTATGGGCGCTTAACAAGAGTTGGAATGTTAAAGGTACCCCGGTACCTCCGCTCGGAAAATTTCTTTCCCCGTCACACGGCTTTTGGCAAAATATTGAAACCATAGGATTTCAATTACCGGCTTCGCTGAACCTGCCCGGACTAAATCAACCCGTTACTGTGGTGTTCGACAGCCTGATGATTCCTCACATCGTTGCACAAAAAAATGCCGACCTTAACAACTACCAAGGCTACATCACTTCCTTTCATCGGCTGTGGCAGATGGAATTTCAAACCCATGCCGCAGCAGGGCGCCTTGCTGAAATACTCGGGAGGGGTGCGGGCGATGCCGTGCTGAATTACGATCGCCAGCAACGCAGGCTGGGCATGGTGTATGCTGCTGCAAATGCCCTGTGCGGAATGGAGCGCGACTCCACGGCCAAACTAGTAGTAACCCGGTATGCCGAGGGAATCAATGTCTTCATTAATTCTTTATCGGATAAGGATCTTCCCATCGAATACAAGTTACTCGATTACCGGCCTGAGGAATGGACTCCCCTTAAATCGGCTTTGCTGCTGCGAAGCATGGCGCAAACCCTGAATATGGGCGACAAAGACATGCAAATGACCAATGCGCTCAAATTGTTTGGAAAGGAGATGATTGATGTGTTGTACCCCGATTGGGAGCCTGTTGGCGACCCGATTGTGGAGAAACCGGGCAAGTGGGGTGTTGAACCTGTTCCGCTCAGCGATACGGTCAATGCCTTGCCCGATGAGTTAATCAACATCACCGGGCTTACCACACCCGAACCAACCCTCGGCAGCAACAACTGGGCGGTGAGCGGAAGCAAAACCAAATCGGGTTACCCCATTCTGTGTAACGACCCACACCTAACCATTTCGTTACCTTCCATCTGGTACGCTATTCAATTGCAGGC
>CAYNIH010000131.1:0-7336 GCA_964397115.1 uncultured Roseivirgaceae bacterium
GGAAGGTGGCTGTAAACAGGTACTTATCGTTGATCGAATAATTAGCCCGCCCAAAGAACGATTGTAATTCATCAGTTTGATTGTAAGTGTTACCCACTACCTGCCCTACCGTACTGGTAACCGGATCGGATAAGTCAATTGTTTCAAAATTTGGCTTTAATGTAGTAATGAAGAAAGTACCTAAACCTGCCGAACTGTACCCATAACCCTGGAATGAACGGTTACCGATGGCTTGTTCAACGGCAGCGGCTGATGCATTGAGTGCGGCAATCATACCGTCCATATCGGAGGTGGCGAACTGGCGGCCTGCCCGGTTAATGCCGCTGCGGTTAAACTCCTGATAAGAATATCCAAGCACGGCATTTAATCTACCGGGTCCTAAATCTTTGGTATAATTAAAAAACGCTTCCAGCAGGTTGCTGCTGCGATCAGCATCGGAAACGCTTGCCCGGCCAAAGCCAAAAGCATTGCCTACACGAAGTGAGGGGGATATGGCTGATTCTCGTACAGAACTGCTGTTATCACGGCCCAGATTAAGTTTAAAGTTCAGGTTATCCATGATATCGTAACCGGCAGTAACATTTATCAAATAGCGGTCGGTTTCGGCATTATCTTGATAATACTTAAGCCATGCCAGCGGGTTTGCCACGTCACCTGGGAACTGGGAGTCAGCATAGCCGGGCCAGGTAGGATTAGCCATGTAGGCGCTACCTAACAAATCGCCTTCAAAGCCGGCATTTTCGGTGATAGCGGCATACTCATCGTTTACACGACCATAAGTTAACTGTGCTCCGATTTTCAACTTGTCGCCCAGCAGCGAGTAGTTACCATTTAAACGTCCGGTAATTCGTTCCATTGAAGTATTGCGAATTACACCGTTTTGATTTTCGTAACTGAGTGATGCCCGGTAATTCCCTGATTTTAACGTATTGCTGTAGGAAAGTTCATGGCGTTGCGAAACCGCTGTTCTGGAAATTTCTTTCTGCCAGTCTGTACTTCCGCCTAAATCAGCCGCAGTGGCATTGTTCCCGATTCGTTCTATTGTTGAAAGAAACTCATCACGGTCCAGCAAATCATAATATTTTGCTTGCCGCGATATGCTAAGCGTGGGCGAATATTCTAACTGACTTTTTGCTCCTCTTCCACTTTTCGTGGTAATGATAACCACACCGTTAGCTCCCCTGGCACCGTAAATAGCTGTTGCCGAAGCATCTTTTAAAATGTCAACGCTTTGAATATCACTAGGGTTAAGGAAGTTAAGCGGATTTCTGGGGGACTGAGTTCCGCGACCCAAATCAGCACCACCCGGTGTAACATCATCTCCGCTGAGCGGTATGCCGTCAACCACGAATAGCGGGTTATTACCGTTGCGCACCGAGGATGTTCCACGAATCCTAATGTTAATTCCAGCGCCCGGTTCACCCGTGGAACTTACAACCTGTACACCGGCAGCTTTACCTTGAAACAATTGTTCAGGGCCCGCTATCAATCCTTTGTTAAATTCCTCAGACTTTACACTTGCCAATGAGCCCGTAGCATCCGTACGCCTGATTTCGCCATAGCCGATAACAACCACCTCGGCCAGCGCTGTAACATCAGTTTGTAACGAAACCGAAATGTCTGTTTGGGCGCCAACGGCTACCTCTTGAGTGGCATAGCCTACAAATGAAAAAACCAGGACATTGTTGTCGCTGGCCATGATTGAAAAGTTTCCGTTTGAATCTGTTACTGTGCCGGTATTGGTTCCTTTTACCTGAACATTCACTCCTGGTATAGGTGACCCATCATCGGATGAGGTAACCTTACCTGTAACTGCTCGCTGGGCCAAAGCACTAAAACCAGCAAGCATCATCAGCAACACCAAACATTTCCTAAAAGAATGGTAAAACTTCGACATAGGGTTGGGTTTAAGTTTTTCAATTAGAGATTCTAACATTAAGGTTATACTACCCAAATGTTTTTACAATTTCATTAAGATTAATTACAAAACACAAGCATATTCCCAAAATTTAAATACTTTTTTTCCGAAAACGAGACCGCAATCGTTTGCAAAACTTGTTATCTTAGACAATTTTTCTCTTTAGTGAGGCTCTGTGTGTCTATTATTTAACATCACCGTAAGTGGCCTACCAGAAATCAACTGCAGCTTGGCACCGGCAGCATCAACATAGAGCTTGATAACCCGCCCACGAAACTCCAGCCGAAAGGAATAGGATGTCCACTGGGGAGGTAAAAAAGTAGTGAACTGCAACTGACCATCGTTCACGCGCATTCCTCCGAATCCTTTCACGATGCTCATCCAGGTGCCTGCCATGCTGGTAATGTGGCAACCGTCTTCCGTATCGTTGTTATAATCGTCCAGGTCGAGGCGGGATGTGCGAAGGTACAGTTCATAGGCCTTGTCGGTGTAACCCAGGCGCGAAGCCAGTATGGCATGAACACAAGGTGACAGCGAAGATTCGTGCACCGTCATCGGCTCATAAAAATCGAAGTTTCGCCTGAGTTCCTCCTCAGTAAAGTCTTCTTCAAAGAAATATAATCCCTGTAAAACATCCGCTTGTTTTATGAAGCAGGAACGGAGTATCCTGTCCCACGACCATTTTTGGTTCAATGGCCTCTCCGCTTCGGGCAATTGGCTTACGCTCAAGAGTTGCTTGTCGAGAAACCCATCTTGCTGAAGGAAAATGCCACGGGCTTGGTCGTAAGGTAAGTAAAGGTTACTGATGATGTGACGCCAGGTTTCGGGCTCTGTAACTTCATTAAATCGAGCAGCGGCTATCACACGCTGGTACTGCCCGGGTTCTTTGATGTTCACCTGCTTCAACACCTCCAGCGTATAGCTAAGTGTCCACCGGGCAATGTAGTTTGTGTACCAGTTATTGTTTACGTTGTTCTCGTACTCATTCGGGCCGGTTACACCCAGGATAACAAATTGCTTTTTCTCTACTGACCAGTTGACGCGCTGTGCCCAAAACCGGGAAATGCCGATCAGTACTTCCAAACCAAATTCAGCCAGGTAGGCAAAGTCACCGGTATAACGAACATAATCATAGATAGCGTAGGCAATGGCGCCATTGCGGTGAATTTCTTCGAACGTAATTTCCCATTCGTTGTGGCACTCCTCCCCGTTCATGGTCACCATCGGGTATAAAGCCGCACCGTTGCTAAAGCCAAGTTTTTGTGCGTTCTCAATAGCCTTACCGAGGTGTTTGTACCGGTATTTCAATAAATTTCGGGCCACCTCTGGTTTGGCCGTTCCTAAATAAAATGGAATACAGTACGCCTCAGTATCCCAGTAAGTGCTGCCACCATATTTTTCTCCGGTAAATCCTTTCGGGCCGATGTTGAGGCGTTCGTCTTCACCAGTATAGGTTTGTGATAATTGAAAGATGTTAAACCGGATTCCTTGCTGAGCTGCCACATCGCCCTCAATGGTAATGTCGCATTCATCCCATTTCCGCTGCCAGGCAGCAGCGTGCTCAGCCAACAATTTATCGAAACCATCCTTGCAGGCATTATCCAACACCGCACGACAAGCTGAAGGCAGTAATTCAACAGGATGATTGAGTGAGGAGAGTACGGCTGCATATTTAAAAACAGTTACCGGTTTATTCTGCTGTATTCTTATTTCAACAATGTGCGCAGCATATTTTTCACGCAATTCATTGCGTCTCTTTTCAACCGGCACAGCGGCCCCTTCTGATTGAAGCTGGTACGTGATTGCGGTAGCTACCTGAAAGCGTGTTTTCCTGGTTTCGGCAATGACAAGCACCCCGTCTTCAAAGGATTCCTTGCCCACCTCATCCCAAAACTTTTCGTTGTAATTTGAGTCCTGATTAATCACATCGGCATCAACATCCAACGTCAATTCGGCAACCGCTGAAAAATTAAGTGGCGTGAGGGTATAAGAAATAGCGCCAACTTCACCACGCGCCATGCTGCAAAACCGGCAACACGCAACTTCAACCCGTTTTCCATCGGCCAAAGTGGCAACAAATCTTCGGGTCAGCACACCTTTACGCATATCCAGCACACGCTGAAATTGTTCAACTTGAGCTATTGCCAAATCCAACCGTTGTTGGTCAATGCGTATTCCTATGCCAATCCAACGGGGTGCATTTAAGACTTTTGCGAAATACTCCGGGTAACCGTTCTTCCACCAGCCTACCCGTGTTTTATCCGGATAATATACACCGGCAACATAGGTTCCTTGCAGGCTTTCACCGGAATAACCTTCCTCAAAGTTGGCGCGCTGCCCCATGTGGCCGTTGCCGATGCTGAAGATGCTCTCTGAAATTTTATTCAGGTGTGGGTCAAACCGATCTTCAATAATCAGCCAGGGATGTTCTTTGAGATACCGTTTCATGTTACCTTATACTATTATACCAGCGTGATGAGTTTGGCTACTGAAAGTTCAGAAACACCGCTAACGATCAAATCCGCCTCCCTCAGCATCTCCTTATCGCCAATACCGACACAACACATGCCGGCAGCTTTTGCAGCCGCCACCCCGGCCGCTGCATCTTCAATAACCAGGCAGTTTTCAGGAAGCAGGTTGAGCAGCGTGGCCGCTTTACTAAATATTTCCGGGTGAGGTTTAGTGTGGTTAATCATGTTTCCATCCACAACCACTTCAAATTGATTGGTTATTCCGAGTTGACGGAGGATGGTCAGTGCATTTTTGCTGCTGCTTGCCAGGGCTGTTCTTATTCCCGGCCATTGCAAATCAGCGAGTAACTCCTGCACACCCGGGAAAATATCCGCTTCGGTTAAAGAATGGACGTACCCTAAAAACCAGCTGTTTTTCTTTTCGGCAAGGCGGTTTTTTTCATCCTCACTAACGGTTAAGCCTTTCAGGTCAAGAATAAGGTTTAGCGAACTAATCCTGCTTACCCCTTTAAGCCGCTCATTATACTCCGGGGTTAGTTCAATGCCCAGTTCGACAGCCAACCGTTTCCAGGCCAGGTAATGTAATCTGGCGGTATCAACAATCACCCCATCAAGGTCGAAAATGCAAGCACGTAAACGGTAGCGGGCACTCATTAAAATAAGAAAGCAAAATCAAAAATACCTCTTAACATGGTTACGCAAGTATATGGTATTGATCGGTGAACTCATTAAAAAATTTCTGCGATCCACAATTTCAATCGTTTGTGCAACTTGTTGCATTGATTGTGTATCTTCGCTTTATGAAGTATTACCAGGTAACGATTAAAGACATCGCCCGCGAGCTGGGCATCTCACCTTCAACGGTGAGCCGCGCTCTTAAAGACCACCCCGACATCAGCCCCGAAACGAAAAAAGCAGTTAACGAACTGGCTGAAAAACTGAATTATCAGCCCAACATTGTTGCGCTGAGCCTGCGCCAGAGCAAAACCAATACCATCGGGGTCGTTATCCCCGAAATTGTTCATTTCTTTTTCTCTACCGTTATCAGCGGAATTGAATCCGTGGCGTATGAAGCCGGCTACAATGTAATCCTTACCCAATCCAATGAATCGTTTGAGCGGGAAGCCACCGATCTAAAGGCGTTATTCAACAGCCGCGTGGATGGCATGCTTATATCCATCTCGCGCGAGACAAGAAGCTATGACCATATTGAATCCATCCTTGCCAAAGAGGTACCCATTGTATTCTTCGACAGAATGTATAACAACCCCAATACCAGCAAGGTAATTGTTGATGACTATGTTGGCGCACACGAAGCCGTGCTGCACCTTATTCAACAGGGATGCAAGCGGATAGCCCACCTTGAGTCAGCCCCCGGCCTGGCTATTGCCGAAGACCGTAAGCGCGGCTACCTTGATGCGCTCAAAGAAAATAAACTCACGGCCGATGAGTCGCTGATAATGATTTGCCCTACGGGTTCGCTTGAAGAGGGCAAATCAGCAACCGAGAAACTGCTGAAGTTCAAACCGCGCCCCGATGGCATATTCGCCAATAACGACCTGCTGGCAATGGGGGCCATGCAAGCCATCAAGCAAAAAGGGTTAAAGATTCCTGAGGATATTGCCTTAGTGGGCTTCAGCAACTGGTTCTTCAGCGCCCTGATGGATCCGCCCCTCTCCTCGGTTGATCAGCCCGGATTTGAAATGGGACAGGAGGCTGCCAAACTGCTCATCCGTCAAATCGAAAAACAGGGAAAAAGCAAGGAACATAACCAACCTGCACCCGAAACCAAAATATTAAAGACCCGACTGATTATTCGGGAATCTTCGATCCGCTCAAGATAAATCTTACTTTGTTTAATAGATGCATACAATTGCCCGGCTAGGGGGGTTGGTTCCTATCGGTTTCAGGAATGCCAGTCCTTATGTCCTTATGGAATTTAAGGTTCTCATTCGTGCACAGGTCAATTTGGCTTTGCGAGTCTATTGAGAAAAAGTAGTATAAAATGAGGGTAACGCATCACCTCATATTGTGAAACACTAAATTTTTACTCAACCATTTACCATATTCACATCTAACTTACCTTTACTTTAAAGTAAATAAGTCTGAATGAGTCAACTTAACCCTTCAATCAGCCAATCCATAGGAAGCCTTACAGGTTGGACAAAAAACCAGAACGGTATCGTATTGGAATCACCCGGTGCAACAGCCCGCTTAATCTTTTACTCCGACTCAATCGTTAGAGTATTCATAGCCCATTCTTCTTCAATTGAATTTTCTTATGCTGTGATTGCAAAGCCGGTGTCTACTGCATTTGAGGTATCTGATTCGGATAAAGAAATCAAAATAACCACTGCCAAACTGAACGTTGTAATTAAGAAAAGTCCGATTCGCGTTTCCTTTCACACCCCTGACGACCAAGTGATCAACGAAGACGAACCCTCTTTCGGCACCAGTTGGATTGGCGAACAGGTTACCAACTATAAAAAACTTCAGGAAGGCGAACGCTTCATCGGCCTCGGAGAAAAAACCGGCCCGCTGGACCGCAGAGGAAGCGGTTACCAAAACTGGAACACCGATGCGTATGGCTACCATGCCGGCACCGACCCGCTGTATTGTTCCCTTCCGTTTTATATCGGCATCCACAACGGCCTTTGTTACGGAATTTTTTTCGATAACACCCATAAATCCTATTTCAACTTCGGTGCCTCCAATAACCGGTTCGCAAGCTTTGCAGCCGACCAGGGCGATATGGATTATTATTTTATCTACGGAACCTCCGTAGCTGATGTGATCCGTCAGTACACCCACCTTACCGGGCGCATGGAACTACCGCCCAAATGGAGCCTGGGCTATCAGCAATGCCGCTACAGTTATTATCCCGATAAGGAAGTACTGAACATTGCCAGCACCTTTCGTGATAAAAAAATACCCTGCGATGTGATCG
>CAYNIH010000132.1:0-7325 GCA_964397115.1 uncultured Roseivirgaceae bacterium
CTGTTCATCGTGCATGCTTAGCAAGACGCCTTTTCACAATGGCTGGTGAAGTCGCGCTTTACGGAACAATTCTATGCCATTCAAACCCGGCATCTGATAGTCTGTGATGAGTACATCTACCGGATGGTCCCGTAAAAAGATTTCCGCCCTCAACGGATCGGTAAATACATTAACGACTTCATGTGTATTGTTCAGTAAGGCGCGTATTCCTTCAAGTAAAATACGGTGATCGTCAACTATTACCAGTTTCATGCCTGTGCGACCTTTTGGTGGGATGATTGCAGTAAGGGCAGTTCGGCAATTAAAATACTACCTTTTTTGGCTGGTGACGACTCCACCCGGACGGTACCACTGTGTAGGGCAATGCGCGACTGGATATTTCTCCAGCCATTACCCTCTGCAGAATTCAGGATAGCGGGATTAAAGCCCTTCCCGTCATCTTCAATGATCAGCGTAAAGCGGTCAACATCCTGTATCAGCAAAATACGGATGGTGGAAGAATCCGCGTATTTCATCACGTTATTTACCCACTCCTGGCATATGCGATAAACGGATACTTCAATTTTATCAGGGAGGCGGCAGGTGCCGTTTACATCCACCTCAACCTGAACACGCCCCGACTGTGAAATGCGGCCAGCAAGTTCGCGTAAGGCCGAACCAAGGCCATCGTTTACCAGCGTATGTGGTAAAAGTGCAAACGCAATGTTGCGTATTTCACGATGCATATCATCCAACAGTGACGTGGCGCGTGTGCTCCAACCCTCGCCTGACTGGTTTACATACAGGCGTACCGATGAAATCATTTGTCCGAGGCCATCGTGCAAATCTTTTGCAAACCGTGTACGCTCTGCTTCCTGAAAGGTAATTACCGCCTCGGTAAGTTTTTCCTGCAACTCCTTCTGCTGTTGTGTACGGGCTGCCCGTTGTTTCAATTCCACGCGGTTGCGCCAAAGGAAAATAAGGGCTGTAAGCATAAGCAGGAGAATAACCAGTGCTATAATGAGATACCGGTTTTGCTGTAAGGCAAGTTGTTGTTGCGCTAACAGCAACTCTTTTTTTTCGGTTTCATATCGCGTTTGAATTTCGTTAACAGCTTTTATCTTTTCTAAATTAAACAAGCTGTCTTTCACCACTCCGTAATTCATCAAATGTTCAAAGGCCTTTCGATCGTTCCCTGCCTGATGATTCAGTTGCGCCAACTGATAATAGGTAGCATGCACCAGATCAGTAAAGCCTACTTCCTGTGCCAGCCGAAGTCCATTTTCCAGCCATTGAATGGCCTCCTGCTGATGGCCAAATGCCTGAAGCGTTTCTCCCCGGGTAACGGCATTGACAGCAAGCCCGTATTTGTCGTGTATTCTTTGCCTTATTTCCGTGGAGTGATCAATATGGGCGAGGGCCTCCTTCAGGTTTTTCCGGTTCGCTGCCATCTCGGCAAGGTCCAGCAGTACATAACCCATACCCACACTGTCGTTGGTTTTCTTTCTGATTTCATAAACTTCCAGAAAGTACGGCTCGGCAAGGGAAAATTTCTTTTCACGCGATAAAAAGGCGCCCCGGTGTCCCAGGTTGGTGCCCAGGCTTTCCAGGTCGTTGTGCTGGCGCGCCAGTTGCTCCGCACGATCCAGTATCTGGAAACAGTTCACGGTATCTTTCATTTTATAATAGAATACCCCTAGTTCGTTACAGACTCGAGTAATTCCCTTGTTATCATTAAGTTTTTCAAAAAGCTCCAGCGCTTCCAGATAGCGTGGAAGTGCATTTCGGTAATCACCTGCAAGGTAAGACACCACCCCCCAGCCCAATAAGGCATACGCTTCATCGTGTTGCCAACGGTTTTTACGGGCTGTTTCGGCTGCCCATTGTGTAAGCCTCAGGGCTTCGGCAAGGTTATCGCTGTAAATCTCATAGAAATTCTCATTGATGTACTTCACTTTTTCTCTATCGGACAAATCAACTGTCTGGGCAAAAAGGGAAGCAACCCAAAAAAGAGGGAGCAGGAAATTGAACCTTGTCATTTCAAACCGCTTCTTTTAATTGTTGAATGTACCGAATTTTTATATCGACTGCCGGGCCGGCTCAGTAAAAGCACGTTAAAAGTATGTGGTTATTTTATTTGTAACGGTTTCCTTTCTTAATCACCATATCCACCCGTTGCAACAGTGCAATATGGCGGAGAACATCGCCTTTTACGGCAATGATATCAGCATATTTGCCTTCGCTTATCGTTCCAAAATCTTTTTCCACACCCATGGCCACAGCGGGCCAGTAGGTTGCTGCGCGAATGGTGTACATTGGGTCAAAGCCAAACTTATTCACCCAAACATCCAGTTCATTCCAGGTACTTTGGCTGTGAAACTTCATCGGTATGCCGCTGTCAGTGCCGATTAATAAAACCACACCAGCATTTTTCAGTTGTTTGATTTTTGTTTCGAGGGTTGGTTTGCGTAAGGGGTTCAGTCCAAAGTAGGATAGTCTCCCCGGATATTTGATTGACTGTTTAATGTCAGTGATGACGGAATCGGGTAAACCCAAATGCCAGGAGGTGTTGTCAAGTTGTTCGGGATTATCCCGAACGTATTCATAGTTATAAAGTCCTTCCACGGTAGGCGTCCAGAACAACGGGCCGAGATTCATCTTCGCAGTGCGCTCTTTGATCATCGCAATAATATCGGCTGGGTATTCAGGTGCTGCCGCCAGCCCGGTGTGTTCAAAGCAATCTACTCCTGCTTTTAACCCTCTTCTGATTTCTTCGGGACGATGGGCATGGGCTACTACCTTCAAGTTGGTTTTGTGCGCTTCATCTACTACGGCCAGGTATTCGGCTTCAGTCATTTCATCCTGATCGATGAGCTTGATGCAATTAACCCCTGCTTTGGCCAGGCGCTGCACTTTGGCGCGAGCATCGGCCTCCCCTTTCACGCCCCAGCGAAATTCGGCTGTGCCGGGATAGGGCTCGTGCTGAATGAACGGGCCACTCATGTACATGGTGGGGCCTGGGATTTCGCCTTTGTTAATCCGGTCGCGTACCGATATACTTGCCTCTAGCGGAGCGCCTAAATCGCGGGCACTGGTAACACCGGCCAGTAATAGCTGGTGTGCAGACGATGGCATGATGACATCCCTGGCTACTTTCAGGTAGGTTTTATCCCAATGCGTGTAATCGCTGTGGCCGTTGATCATTAAATGCACATGCATATCCCAAAGGCCGGGCAGTACGCTCATGCCTTCGGTAGAAATCACTTCGGCATTTTTTGGAATTTCAACCGAACCCACCGTGCCAATGGCTTTGATGCGTTCGCCTTCAATGATAACGACCGAGTTTTGCAAGGGCTTTCCTCCATACCCGTCAATCAGGGTGCCGCCCACCAGTGCTTTCACCTGTGTCTGCGTGTAGCCAGCTACTTGCAAGGCTAGTAAGAAAAGGATGAGGTTGCGTTTCATACTCCGGTTATTTTATAAAATAGAAAAGTACAATGAACCTGATTGAAATAAAACTGCTTATTGATTACCGGTAACTACTTTTTACCTTTAACAGAAATCCCTATACATGCCCCATATTACTTGCAACAACGCCAGCCTGTTTTACACCGATGAGGGCACCGGCAATGAAACCCTTGTTTTTTCGCACGGACTGCTCATGTCAAATGAAATGTTTCGCGCCCAGATCGATTATTTTAAATCGCACTACCGCTGCATCGCTTATGACCACCGCGGGCAAGGTAAAAGCGAGGTTACAAAATCCGGTTACGACATGGACAGCCTGTACCTGGATGCCGTTGCACTTATCGAAAACCTGCAGTTGGACCCTGTGCATTTTATCGGATTAAGCATGGGAGGATTTGTGGGCATGCGCCTGGCGGCCCGTAAGCCCCATCTGGTTAAAAGCCTTATCCTGATGGGCACTTCTGCTGATGACGAAGCCAACAAACTAAAATACCGGGCTCTCAATCTCATTTTTCAGGTGGAAGGGAAAAAACTGATCTATAAGCGAATCCTGTCCATTCTTTTCGGTAAAAGTTTTCTGAATGATCCTACGAGGGAAAAAGAAAAACTGTACTGGACAAACCATATTGTTGGGTTACCGCGAACCATCGGAAAAGCGGTTTCAGCAGTTATCGACCGCCCGGGAATTTTCAATGAAATCACCACAATTAAAACACCTACGCTCATGCTCGTTGGCGATGAAGATGTAGCTACTCCCGTTGACAAAGCCAACCGTATCCACAGGCAGATTCAGGGTTCTGTACTTCAGCTCATCCCGCAGGGCGGTCACAGCGCGTGCATTGAACAACCCGAAGAGGTAAATCGCTTAATGGAACGTTTTCTGAATAATCTGCTATCCCGTTAAAGGCTTATGAATCATACTAAACTTACTACTTTTGATCAATGAAGATGAAATACTCCATATCCCTTGGCCGGGTGGCGGGAATCGAAATTTTTGTTCATTGGACATTTCTGATTCTTATCGGGTGGATTGTGTACATCAACCTGAAGCAAGGGATGGGCCCAATCGACATCTTTTGGAGTGTGCTTTTCATCCTTACCTTATTTGCCTGTGTTACGGCTCATGAACTTGGGCACGCGCTTGCAGCCAAACGCTACAACATCAAAACAAAAAACATCACCCTGCTGCCCATTGGCGGCCTGGCGCAATTGGAATCCATTCCTGAAAAACCGAAAGAAGAACTGGCGGTGGCGCTGGCCGGGCCTCTGGTAAACATTGTCATAGCGGTAGCATTATTTCCGCTAATAAAAATCAGTCCTAATGTCATTGAAGAAATGGATCTGACCCGGCTCAGCCATCACAATTTTTTATTCTCGCTGATGGTGGTTAATGTCTGGCTGGCGGTTTTCAATATGATTCCGGCTTTTCCGATGGATGGCGGAAGGGTTTTCCGGGCCTTGCTTTCGTTTAAGTATGAACGAAGCGTTGCCACCCGCATTGCTGCATCGGTTGGTCAATTACTGGCGGTTGGATTTGTTTTTATCGGGTTCTTTTACAATCCATTCCTGGTGTTTATTGGCGTTTTCATTTTTCTGGGAGCACAAGCCGAAGCGCAGTATGCCGAAGCCAAATCGTTGCTGCAGGAATATACCGTAGCCGATGCGCTTATGCGTGAAGTTCCGTTGCTGAGCCCTGGCGATACGGTGGAGTATGGCTCTGACCAATTGCTGAACTCACAAAACCGCAATTTCATTATTGCCGATGAAACCGGTGTGGTGGGCACGTTAAACCGCGATGAAATTATCCGGGCGCTGCGCGAAGGCAAGCAGGCCGTTGCCGAGGCTATGGACAAAGATTTTATGAAGTTTGACATTTCGCAGCCGCTGGAAGAGGCCTGGGTAAAACTGCGTGCAGCCAAAAAATCGGCCGCTCCGGTCTTTGATCAGGGCAGGCTGGCCGGCATGCTGGATACTGAAAACGTGGCGGAGTTTCTGATGATCAGCGAGGCGAAAAGCCGCTGAAAGAGTACTACGAAGTAGCTAGTTTTTCCGGATAAAGATGAACTCCCCGCCTTCGTCACCTGTCTGGCCAATTTCGCCATACTGCGGAATCTGATTACTTGGGCTGTTGTTGATCACCTCCTTTCGGATGCTGCTAAACAGTTCCTCTGCAGTAATGTATTGTTCTGCATTTGTTTCGAGTTTTCGAATGAGCAAATCAATAAATACACTTTTATCGGGCACTTTCTCGAGTGTTCCGCTGGTCATGGCCTTACGGCTTTTTCGCAAATACAACGTTTCGATTGCTGTTGAGGCATTCTCAAAGGTTGAGCGGCTTTTAAAAATTCCTCCGGAAAAACAGGCATCCGTAATCAATAGTGTATGACGAGCCGGAATACCTCCAATATAGTCACGAAGTGTTCCGTTTGAAATCCATGTGCTACGCTTGCTTGCCTGCGCATCGGTTGGCAGCCAGTAGCCTTGCTGTAACTGCTTATCCCAAAATCCATGACCTGCATAAAAAATCAGCAAGTTGTCGAACCGGTCAAGTTTAGCCTGCAGTTCATCCAGTGCTTCGTAAAGTTTTTCCCTATTGGGATCTTCCAATACTTTAATATTGCCTTCTTCAAAAGAATAATGCTTTACCAACGCTCTTTTCAGCCGGTGCATGTCCTGTACAGGCTGATCAAGATCCTGTATCTCATCATCCTGGTATTGTTCGGTTGCGATGAGTAAAGCAAAATACCTGTGCTGATCTACCTGCCCGCTGAATTTTCTGTGTTCGATAATGAGCTTCTCTTCGCCCCTGTTCCCTGCCGCATCAATTGCTACCAGTTGATAAACTTTCTCTGTGTTCAGATCAACCGAAGTCTCATACTTAAAACGGGTTGGCAGATCGGCATCCTGTGGTATCGGCTCTCCGTTAATTGTTAATGACTGTACCGCCCCTAGATCGTTCACATCCACCATTAACCTTACCGAAGCTTGGTGAACAATAGCCCTTCGATTTCCGGTTGAGGCATCGCGTGATGCCAACAACTTTGGGCTGACAATTACAATAGAAGGTGGAGTAATGTCGTAAGGCTTCCAAGAAGAAATTTTCAGTGCAGAACAATCATAAATTTTAAGTGTTTGGGTCAAGTCGGCAATTACAATTGATTTGCCATCATAAGAAAATTGAGCAGCACAAACCATTTGGGCCACGTCACGAATGCGATGGACTTCCTTTCCGTTTTGGTCCATGATGATGGCCTGGCCGTCAGCTCCGCCACTTATCAGGTAGTTACCGTCAGGACTGTATTTTAAATCGGTCACCCAACTTCGATGAATACTTATGGTTTTCTTTTGGAGTCCTGTTGCTACATCCCAAAGTTTAATGGTTTTATCGTAGCTGCCTGTGGCAAGCGTTTTCCCGTCAGCACTAAATGACAATGCCCTTACCCAATCTTTGTGATTAAGCCGGTAAAGAAGTTTTTGATTTGGGATGTCCCAGATAAGCACCTGATTTTGATCCGAGCCGGTCGCCAGCTTGCTACCGTCAGGAGAAAAAACAAGGGCCAGAACCACCTCCTGTGGACCTGCCAATGTGGCTATTTTTTCCCGTGTCGATATATCCCACAAACTGATTTTGCCATCGTTATTGGCGGTTGCAAGCAGAAGGCGGGCCGGACTGAAGGCAAGCGCCTTCACAATTCCTGTTGCCCCGTTAAGTTTAAGCGTTTTGGATTCCTGAAAATCATACAATGAAACAGTTCCATCATCGCTTGCCGCAGCGACAAAGCGGTTATCAAAACTAACGGCTACAGCAGATATTTTATCCGGATGGGAGGATAGGTCCCACGCGTCACCTGATTTAGGTTCAAATACTTTTAATGTTC
>CAYNIH010000133.1:0-7246 GCA_964397115.1 uncultured Roseivirgaceae bacterium
CATGAGTGCGCGGTTTGCATCATCGTGCTCGAGGAAAGGAATCATGGAAGCGGCAACCGAAACAATCTGGTTGGGCGCGATGTCCATGAATTTTACTTCTTTAGGTTCCACCACCGGGAAATCGCCTTCAAAGCGGGCCTTTACCTTTTCGTCAACAAACTCTCCATTGGCTTTAAGTTTGGCGTTGGCCTGCGCTATGTTATGTGTATCTTCTTCTTCGGCAGTGAGAAAGACGAGGTCTTTTGCCTTTACCTTTCCGTTTTCAACCTTGCGGTAGGGCGTTTCAATGAAGCCCATCTTGTTCACCTTGGCATGAACACAAAGGGAGGAAATAAGACCGATGTTGGGGCCTTCGGGTGTTTCGATGGTACACAACCGTCCGTAATGGGTATAGTGTACGTCACGCACTTCAAAACCAGCGCGTTCGCGCGAAAGGCCGCCCGGGCCGAGGGCCGACATTCTCCGTTTATGGGTAATCTCAGCCAGCGGGTTGGTTTGATCCATGAACTGCGAAAGCTGGTTGGTGCCGAAAAACGAATTGATTACGGACGACAGTGTGCGCGCATTGATCAGGTCAACCGGTTTAAAGTCTTCATTGTCGCGAACATTCATTCGTTCTTTGATGGTACGGGCCATGCGGGCGAGGCCAACGCCAAACTGCGAATAGAGTTGCTCGCCTACCGTTCTCACCCTCCGGTTACTCAGGTGGTCGATATCGTCAACCACCGCCTTGGAGTTAATCAGGCCGATGAGGTATTTAACAATCAGGATAATGTCATCCTTGGTTAACACCCGCTGATCGTAGCCCAGGTCGAGGCCGAGTTTTTTATTTATCCGGTAACGGCCTACTTCACCTAAATCGTACCGTTTTTCGCTGAAGAACAAGCTGTTAATGATGTCGCGGGCGGTTTGTTCATCGGGCGCCTCGGTATTGCGCAGTTGCCGGTAGATTTGTTCAACGGCTTCTTTTTCCGAGTTGGAATTATCCTTGGCCAGCGTGTTGAAAATGATGGTAAAATCGGCCACGTTAACATCTTCACGGTGGAGGATGATGGATTTAACACCTGATTCGAGGATGGTTTCAATGTCCTCTGGGGTAAGCACATGGTCGCGCTCAAGGAGTACTTCGTTCCGGTCAATGGAAACCACCTCCCCGGTATCTTCATCCACAAAGTCTTCCGTCCAGGTGCGCAGCACACGGGCAGCCAGTTTGCGGCCTGCCACTTTCTTCAATGTATTCTTATTGGCTTCTACTTCTTCCGACAAGCCGAACAAATCAAGGATATCTTTATCCGTTCCATAGCCGATGGCCCGCAGCAGGGTGGTAACCGGGAATTTCTTTTTCCGGTCGATGTAAGCATACATCACCGCGTTAACATCGGTGGCAAATTCAATCCACGAACCTTTGAACGGGATAATCCGGGCAGAATAGAGTTTGGTGCCATTGGTGTGTTTGCTCATGGCAAAGAACACGCCAGGGGAGCGGTGCAGTTGGGAAACGATTACCCGCTCTGCGCCATTGATGACGAACGAACCCTTTTCCGTCATGTAGGGTATATTCCCAAGGAATACTTCCTGCTCGATGGTTTCAAAATCTTCGTTATCCTCATCGTTGCAGGTGAGGCGAAGTTTGGCTTTGAGGGGCACCGAAAAGGTTAAGCCGCGATCGATACACTCATCAACATTATATTTAGGCGGATCGATGGTGTAGTCAACGAATTCAAGCACAAAGTTCTCGCGCGAATCGGAGATGGGGAAGTTTTCGGCAAAAACCTTATACAAGCCTTCATTCTGCCGTTTTTCGGCAGGCGTGTCAATCTGTAAAAAATCTTTAAACGACTGGAGTTGTACATCCAGAAAATCAGGGTAGTCAATTACTTTTTCAATTTTGGAAAAGTCGATCCTACCGTTGTTATTTTTCTTTGCCAAGGTGTTAACGTTTTATGTTCAAGTCCCGGACGATGTGTGGCGAGTAACTGGCCACGGTATAAACAGGAATAGACCTCACTCCGGATTGCAACCGGGGCGAGGTCTTTTTCTTACTTTCAGACGGTACCCTGCGTCTTCAAGAAGTTTACTTCAACTCTACTTCGGCACCAGCCTCAACGAGTTGCTTCTTCAGGTTTTCCGCTTCGTCTTTCGGTAATCCTTCTTTTATGGTTTTGGGTGCACCGTCAACCACGTCTTTGGCTTCTTTCAGGCCAAGACCGGTAAGTTCCTTCACCAGCTTAACGATTTGCAGTTTATTGGCTCCGGGGGCTTTTAATACCACATCGAAGTTGGTCTTTTCGGCAGCCGGGGCGCCTGCGCCACCACCGGCAGCAGGACCCGCAACGGCAACAGCCGCAGCAGCAGGTTCAATGCCGTAGGTTTCCTTCAGGTAGGATGCCAGTTCGTTTACTTCTTTTACGGTGAGTTCAACAAGTTGATCTCCAAGTGATTTAATGTCCGCCATGTTTACTTTAATTTTAAAATTTTTGATTCAACAATTATTTACCACGTGTTTCCAGTGCTTTTACCAGTCCGGCCACCTTATGCTCGCCACTTAACAGGGCAGCGATAACATTTTTGGCAGGAGATTGCAGCAATGAAATGATTTCGCCAATAAGCTCATTTTTACTCTTGAGTTCAGCGAGCGTATTCAGGTTCTCATCCCCGATAAAAAAATCGGAGTCAATAGAGGCTGCTTTTAATACCGGTTTGCCCTCCAGTTTTTTTCTGAATTCCTTAATGACTTTTGCCGGAGCATTTCCCGCTTCTTTGGAAAAGATGACCCCGGAAAAACCATGAAGAACTTTAAAAAGCGGAGAATAGTCAACGCCTTGCCGTCTCTCCAGCGCTTTCCGAATCAGTGTATTTTTATAGACACCGTATTCGATACCGCTTTTGAAACACATCCTCCTGAATAAGTTTACCTGCTCAACGGTTAGCCCGCCTGCATCGGTAAGGTAGAAGTGAGGATGGGCGGCAAACTTTTTTTCAAGCTCCTCAATAATCTGTGCTTTTTCTTCTCTGGTCATGTCCCTGTTTTCTTAAATACCAGTTATTGTACTTGCATCAATCCGAATGCCCGGGCTCATCGTTGAGGAGATGCTGATACTTTTAAAGTAGGCACCTTTCGCGGATGCGGGTTTCAGTTTGGCAATCGTCTGAATCATTTCCAGGGCATTATCCCTGATTTTTTCAGCCGGGAAGGAAGCTTTCCCGATGCTTACATGAATGATCCCAGCCTTATCTATTTTGAAATCGATTTTGCCGGCTTTTACTTCTTTTACCGCTTTACCGACTTCGAGCGTAACAGTTCCTGATTTTGGGTTAGGCATTAAGCCCCGAGGGCCCAGCACCTTGCCAAGTTTTCCGACCTTGGCCATAACGGTGGGCGTACAGATAATCACATCGATGTCCGTCCAGCCGCCTTCAATTTTTTGAATGTAATCGTCAAGGCCTACGTGGTCGGCTCCGGCATCTTTGGCTTCCTGCACTTTGTCAGGGGTACACAACACCAGTACGCGTACCGTCTTGCCGATGCCATGCGGAAGGGAAACCACTCCGCGAACCATTTGATCGGACTTTTTGGGGTCAACGCCCAGTCTTACATCCAAATCAACGGAGGCATCAAATTTGGTGAAGGTAATCTCCTTCAGCATTTTTGCTGCATCGTCAAGGGAATACTCCTTTTCGAGGTTGTATTTGCCGATTACGGCCTTTCTGTTTTTTGATATGCGTGCCATGACTCTATAACTAACCGTGCTGAATATTTTAGTTTTCCCAGGGAGGCGTACCGGAAACCGTTACCCCCATGCTGCGCGCTGTACCGGCCACCATCTTCATTGCCGATTCAATTTCAAAAGCATTCAGATCGGGCATTTTTATCTCGGCAATTTTTTTTACCTGATCCCAGGTTATGGAACCAATCTTATTGCGGTTGGGCTCGGCCGAACCTTTCTGCTTTTTCATGGCCTCCAGAATCAGGTTTGCGGCAGGCGGTGTTTTGATTACAAAATCAAACGACTTGTCGTTGTAAATGGTAATTAATACCGGTAACAGTTGCCCGGGTTTATCCTGTGTACGGGCATTAAACTGTTTGCAAAAGTCCATGATGTTTAATCCCTTACTACCAAGGGCCGGGCCAATTGGCGGTGACGGGTTGGCCGCACCTCCTTTAACCTGCAATTTTAAATACCCTGTTACTTCCTTTGCCATATACGCTGTTCTTAATCTAATTTTTCAACCTGCATGTAATTCAATTCTACCGGAGTGTTGCGGCCGAATATTTTTACCATCACATTCAGTTTCTTCTTCTCTTCAAATATCTCTTCTACCGTACCGGTAAATCCGCTAAACGGACCATCCATTACTTTTACCGATTCGCCCTTGATAAACGGTGTCTCCAGTTTCTCATCAAACGAATCAATCTCATCAACCTTCCCTAAAATGCGGTTCACTTCGGCTTGCCGAAGCGGTACCGGGTCTTTTGATGAACCCGTGCCGTTGCCCCCTAGAAAACCGATAACACCCGGAATGTTATTTACCGAGTGAAAGGCTTCCCCGTGCGACAGGTCGGCCGATATCAGCACATAGCCTGGAAAGAAATTTCTTTCGCGAACCCGTTTCTTTCCACCCCGCATTTCATACACTTTCTCCGAAGGAATAAGCACCTGCGGGATATATTCCCTGAGCTTTTCCCGTTCAATTTCATTTTCCAGGTAGGTTTTAACCTTTTTCTCCTGGCCGCTGATTACGCGAAGCACATACCACTTTAATTCACCCATTACCGTCTTCATTTAAAATTCACGGTAAAACCACTCCAATCCCGTTTTGAAAACCCAGTCGATGCCGCCAATGACCAGCGCAAAAATGGTTGACGCTACTAGAACCAGGATAGCGCTGCCCTGAAGCTCCTTATAACTTGACCACGAAACCTTGTTCTTGATCTCATCCCAGGATTCTGCAATGTATGCGGTTAGCTTTTGCATGGCTCAGGCCTTTGACTTCAACTACTTTATTTATTTAAGAATAACCCGGTTTACAGGGTTGCTGTCTATCCACGACTTTACGCGATGGAGGCCTTCGGTCAAGCATCCTGACGCCTTTCCGGTTGTCAGGGCTTCCAGGCTTTCCACCTGATTATTTTTCGCACGGGTGGAGAGACTCGAACTCCCAGCCTGCGGTTTTGGAGACCGCTGCTCTGCCAATTGAGCTACACCCGTAATAAAACCGGTCTTACCCCCAGAGCTTGCAGCACTCACAACCTCTTGAGAAACACCAGATTACACTATCAAACCTTGCGAAACCCAAAAGGACTGCAAAGGTAGAAAGAGTAATGTAGAAAACAAAGGCGCTTCTTAAAAAATCAGAAACGCCTTTTATGCCCGTTAGGGCGAAAAACCTGTTATGACCGGATTAGTCGAGAATCTCGGTAACCTGTCCAGAACCTACCGTACGACCGCCTTCGCGGATAGCAAAACGGAGTCCTTTTTCCATCGCAATTTTGTTAATCAGCTCAACCTCAATGGAAATGTTGTCGCCAGGCATAACCATTTCAACACCGGCAGGAAGTTTAATTTCACCGGTAACGTCCGTGGTGCGGAAATAGAACTGCGGACGGTACTTGTTGAAGAACGGGGTATGACGGCCACCTTCTTCTTTCGAAAGTACATAAACCTCGGCTTTGAACTTGGCGTGAGGAGTTACCGATCCGGGTTTGCAGATAACCATACCCCTGCGGATCTGGTCTTTTTCAATACCGCGGAGCAACAAGCCTACGTTATCGCCAGCCTCGCCCCTGTCAAGAATTTTCCGGAACATTTCCACACCGGTAATAACCGAAGAAAGGTTTTCGGCACCCATGCCAAGAATCTGAACGGCATCACCGGTTTTGATAACACCGCGCTCAATACGGCCGGTAGCCACTGTTCCACGGCCGGTAATGGAGAATACGTCTTCAACCGGCATGAGGAAGTCCTTGTCAATTAACCGAACAGGAAGCGGGATGTATTCATCCACGGCATTCATCAGTTCTTCAATTTTTTCAACCCACTTAGGCTCGCCATTCAGGCCACCCAGAGCAGAGCCGCGGATAACCGGAATTTTGTCGCCAGGGAAATCGTAAGACGAAAGCAATTCACGCACTTCCATCTCCACCAGGTCAAGCAACTCAGGGTCATCTACCAGGTCAACCTTGTTCATGAACACCACCAGGGCAGGAACACCTACCTGGCGGGCCAGCAGGATGTGCTCACGGGTTTGCGGCATGGGGCCATCCGTTGCGGCCACCACAAGAATAGCACCGTCCATTTGAGCGGCACCGGTAACCATGTTTTTAACATAGTCAGCGTGGCCTGGGCAGTCAACGTGTGCATAGTGACGTTTTTCAGTCTGATACTCAACGTGCGAGGTGTTGATGGTGATACCGCGCTCTTTTTCTTCAGGAGCGTTGTCAATTGAAGAGAAGTCGCGCTCAGCAGCAAGACCTTTCTTCGCAAGTACTTTAGTGATTGCCGCAGTAAGGGTGGTTTTGCCGTGGTCAACGTGACCGATGGTACCAACGTTTACGTGGGGCTTGGAGCGATCAAATGTTTCTTTAGCCATTGTTGTAAATCCAGTTTAAAGTGTATAAATCAATTTAAGTTGTTACAATAAATCAATGCCTCCCGTTTATCAAGGAAGCATACACCCTAAACATGGTAAGCCTATCGAATAAGGGTTTATTCGGCACTCTTGTTATTTCCGTTAACGGTGTTCGCTACGCACCCGGAAAAACAGTTGTGCTAACCAAATAATATCAAACCTATACAGCGAATCACAACCTGAATCGCTGCCGCGTTTCGCTCAGAGCTGTTGATGAGATTTGAACTCACGACCTCTTCCTTACCAAGGAAGTGCTCTACCCCTGAGCTACAACAGCATTATAGAACAGTTGTTGGTTATTTGTATATCATTATTCGCCATTCCGAACAACATATAACCAATAACGAACAACACATCACGAGCGGGAGACGAGGCTCGAACCCGCGACCTGCAGCTTGGAAGGCTGCCGCTCTACCAACTGAGCTACTCCCGCAATCAAGAACCGCTCACGCGGGCTTTGCTTCTGTTCACTGCTCCGTTCCCACAAGGCTCCGGCACGCCGGTACCAGTGGGGGGAGCAGGATTCGAACCTGCGAAGACATAAGTCAACAGATTTACAGTCTGTCCTCGTTGGCCGCTTGAGTATCCCCCCGATTCGGCACTCACGTGCCCGCTT
>CAYNIH010000134.1:0-7215 GCA_964397115.1 uncultured Roseivirgaceae bacterium
TGACTCCTGGACAGATATATCTAAAAATGATGGATTGCCCAAGGGCATCTGGGGCATCGCAGGAGTAAGTGTTTCACCTGTTAATTCAAATCGTGTTTACGCCATTATTGAAAATGAAAATGGCGGTGTTTACCGCAGCGATGATGCCGGAAAAACCTGGCGTAAAATGAATGACGATCGTAACCTGCGGCAACGCGCCTGGTACTACACCCGCATTTATGCCGACACCAAAGATGAAGACATGGTGTATGTAGTGAACGTATCGTACCACCGCTCAAAGGATGGAGGCCGTACGTTCCAATCGTTTAATGCTCCGCATGGCGACCATCACGATTTATGGATTGCCCCCGAAGATAACCAGCGGATGATCATTGCCGATGACGGTGGCGCCCAGGTGAGTTTTGATGGCGGAGAAAACTGGACAACCTATATGAATCAGCCTACCGCTCAGTTCTATCGTGTTACTACAGATAATGCTTTTCCCTACCGCATCTATGGCGCGCAACAAGACAATACCACCGTGCGCATCTATCACCGCACCGATGGCTATGCCATCACCGAAAGCGACTGGGAGATTACGGCAGGCAGCGAGAGCGGCCACCTGGCACCCGACCCGAGCGATCCGGAAATCGTTTATGGCGGTAATTATGGAGGGCTGCTCGAAATGGAAAATCACCGCACGAAAGAAAGCCGTGCCGTTAACGTTTGGCCCAATAACCCGATGGGCCACGGAGCCGAAGACATGAAATACAGGTTCCAGTGGAACTTCCCCATTTTCTTTTCTCCGCACAATCCGAAAAAACTTTATACCACTTCTAACCACGTTCATGTTTCCTACAACGGTGGGCAATCGTGGGAAACCATCAGTCCGGATTTAACACGCAACGATAAATCGAAACTTGGTCCTTCGGGTGGGCCGATTACAAAAGACAACACCAGTGTAGAATACTACTGTACCATTTTCGCAGCCGGGGAATCGCCTTATGAAAAAGATTTTATTGTTACCGGTTCGGATGATGGATTGCTCCATGTAACCACCGATGGCGGAAAAGAGTGGAAGAACGTAACGCCTAAAGATTTACCAGAATGGATGATGATTAACAGCGTGGAGTTTGACCCCCATACCAAAGGCGGTATTTACATGGCCGGCACACGTTATAAACTGGGCGACTATCAGCCTTACCTGTACAAATCCAAGGACTACGGAAAAACCTGGACAAAAATTACCAACGGCATTGACCCCGGTCATTTCACGCGGGTGCTACGGGCTGATCCGAAACGCAAAGGATTACTGTATGCCGGCACTGAATCGGGCATGTATATTTCATTTGACGATGGCGCCAGTTGGAAGTCTTTCCAGCTCAATTTGCCCATTGTACCCATTACTGACCTCACCATTAAAAACGATAACCTGATTGCGGCTACACAAGGAAGAAGTTTCTGGCTGATTGATGATTTAACGCCACTTCACCAACTCAGTGACCAGGTAACTACAGGCGATGCGTACCTGTTTAAACCCATGCCCAGCTACCGCATGGGGCCTGCCTTCAGCTTTGGCCGCGCACCGAAAACTGCGGGTCAAAATCACCCTGGCGGGGTAATGGTACACTTTATCGTAAAAGATACTACCAAAGCACAGGTAAGCCTTGAGTTCTTGCAACAAGATGGAAAACTGATTAAAAAGTTTTCTACCAAACCCGATTTGAAAGCTAAGGAAGAAAAACTTACCCTGAAACAACCGGGTATGAACCGGTTTAACTGGAACATGCGTTACCCCAATGCCGAACAATTTGACGGAATGATACTTTGGGCCGCATCATTAAATGGCCCTCGTGCATTGCCAGGCACCTACAAAGTGAAACTCACCGTTAACGGAAAATCCATGGAGCAGGAATTTGAAATCCTGAAAGATCCGCGTTCAACGGCTACAGAGGCCGACATGAAAGCCCAGTTCGATTTCGTACAGGAGGTACTGGCCAAAGTAAGCGAAACCCATGCTGCCATTAAAAAAATCCGTGCCGCCCGCGACCAGATAAACCGCGCTATTGACCCGATTAAAGATCAGAAAGAGGCAATGAAAGATGTGCTCGATAAGGCCAAGGCAATTCAAGATGCCATGAAGAACATCGAAGAGACGCTGTATCAAACAAAGAACCGCAGCGGCCAGGATCCGCTTAACTTCCCCATCCGGTTAAACAACAAACTGGCCCATCTCAATTCCCTTGCCGGAGCCGGAAACAGCCGCCCTACCAACCAGATGGTGGAATTTAAAAATGAAATAACAGCCGAAATCAACAAGCACCTGGCAGCGCTTGACAAAATCTTTAAGGAAGATATCCCCGCATTCAATGCACTGGTAAAACAGAAAAATATTGATGCGGTTGTACTTAAAGACTAAACTCAAAACAGTTCTGACAAAAAGACCCGGAAGTTCCGGGTCTTTTTTTAGAGTTTAACAATCTTCCGGCTAATAACGTACCATGCCACCGCACCGAACAACGGCAACAGAATAATAACCACTACCCAGAGTACTTTTTTCTCCATGGAAGATTCACGACTCCATACATCCAGGATGGCCACAACATCAATTATAAGGACAATTAAAAACCATAGTCTGCCCATAAGCAATCAATTTGATTCAAGAATTTTAAATAATTCATCCAGATTGGGTGTGATGATGATTTCGGTACGCCTGTTTTTCTGCCTGTTCTGAGGCGTATCATTGGCTGCCAGCGGAGTAAACTCACCACGACCAGAAGCGGTAATTTGCCTGGGCGAAACCCCTGCGCGGGTTAAAATTTTCGTAATGGCCGTAGCCCGCATCACACTTAAGTCCCAGTTATCCTGCATGTATTGCGACTTTTTGGAAACCGGAACATTATCCGTATGCCCCTCTACCATAATGTTGATGTCGCGCTGATCTTTAACGGCCTTTGCCAGTTGCTGCAGCGCAGTTACACCTTTGGCATCTACCTCGGTGCTGCCCGAAGCAAACAGAAGTTGTTCGGCAAGTGAAACATATACCTTACCATTCTTAACTTTTACCGTCAGATCGTTTTCTTTAAAATTTAACAGTGCATTAGAGATTTTATTCTTAAGGTCATTTACAGCTTTATCTTTTGACGCCAATATAGCCTCCAGTTCTTTCACCTTCTTTTCGCGTTCCGAAAGGCTGTTGCTCAGTGAATCGTTCACTCTGCGGGTACGTTCCAGGCTTCCTTGAATAGCCAGGAGTTGTTCCTGCTGTTGTGCCATATCCCGGTTAAGCTTACCGCTGCTGGTGAGCAGATTTTTATAATAGGCATTGAGCTTTTCGTATTCCTGATTTAACTCAGCCAGCCGGGCCGATTTTGCTTTCAGGTCTGCACTGAGGCTTAACGTATCGGCAGAAAGTTTTTTTACTGTTTCATCCAAGACCACTAATTCCTGGTTGGCCTTCTCCAGTTGCTGGCTGCGTTCGGCAAGGTCGGCCTCGAGCTTTACTTTTTGAGCCAGCATGTCGTCATACTTCTTCTTAGTCACTATGCAAGAAGCGAGCAAAAAGGGTAAAGCAAGCAGTAATACGATTGTACGAATCATAAGTTTAAAAAATGGTTTGGTAAATATCGAAAGAATCATCGGAAATAAAAGCAGAAATACTGACTAACCCGATTGATATTATGTTTTAACTTAAAGCAAAAGTTTACCTGTCATGGAAGGAATGCTGAAACCCGGATCATTAAAGAATAAAACAATAATTATTACAGGCGGGGGCACCGGCCTGGGCCGATCAATGGGAAAATACATGCTCGAATTGGGCGCCAACCTGGTGATAACCAGCCGCAAGAAAGAGGTGCTTGAAAAGGCCGCCCACGAGTTAATGCAGGAAACCGGTGGAAATGTACTGGCTGTGCCCTGCGATGTTCGCAAATATGAAGAGGTAGAGCGGGTACTAAAAGAATCGGAGAACCGTTTTGGTCAAATTCATGGTGTATTAAACAATGCAGCCGGTAATTTCATCAGTCCTACCGAACGGCTGTCACACCGCGCATTCGATATTGTAGTGGATATCGTTTTAAAAGGAACTTACTACACCACCCTGGCAGCAGGCAAAAACTGGATTGCCAAAAAACAACCCGGGGTATTTTTGAATATCGTAACCACGTATGCGTGGACAGGCTCAGGTTATGTGGTTCCTTCTGCCTGTGGCAAAGCCGGGGTGCTGGCACTAACACGGTCGTTGGCAGTTGAATGGGCAAAGTATAATATCCGCAGCAACGCCATTGCTCCGGGACCTTTCCCTACTGAAGGTGCCTGGAGCCGGTTGCTTCCAGGCGACCTGGTAAAGAAATTTGATCCGGCACAACGCATTCCGTTGAAGCGGGTAGGCGAGCATCAGGAATTAGCCAACCTCGCAGCGTACTTGATGTCGGATTTTTCTGCATACATAAATGGAGAAGTCATTACCATTGATGGAGGTGAATGGCTGCGCCATGGAGGCGAATTCAGTCACCTGGAAATAATTCCCGATGAGATGTGGGATCAACTGGAAAAAATGAGGGGAAAATAACCGGCATTCACAGCGGCTCAATCGTCAGTAGCTTTTCGTTGGCATAAACCAACGCTGGACGACCGTCCCAGCCTATCAACACAGAAGTTGCTTCAACCGGTGTGGGGATTAGGGAATTGCCATTGCCATCGTATAGATAACAAAGATCCTGATCCCTATCAATCACTGCGATAATTGTTTTTCCGGTGCCAAAATCATAATACTGAACATTCACCTTGTTCATTCCAATAAAATCATTGGCAATGATCTCGCTGCCCTCGTCATCAAACACGCTAAGACGTTTTGCACTTTGCCGCACAATCAGGTAACCGTTATCCGCTCTCTCCTTTGTCAAAAAGAATTGATCCGTAACAGTCAACTTAATCAACGGTTCACGGCTAAGCAATTTTCCTGCTGCCGTAAACCTAAGCTTAATTCCATCTCTTGAAACACAGGTGAATACCGAACTGGATAGATCGTTACCCGTATCAAAATAGAAAGAACCCGAAGGCTGCATATCCAATGAAAATGGAAATCCCTTGATTAGCTCACCCTTTCTATTCCAAATTAAAGCATTTCCGTCCTGCCGGATAGCAACAATAAAATCCTTACCCTGTATGCGATAATGCCGCGGCTCCGCAATAAGCTTACCTTCAGCAAGCTTGGGTTTCCAACCCTCAAGGGGTTGTCCCTGCTTATCAAACATCCATATCCGGCCGTTGTTATCGGAGGTAATAAACCGGTAGCGCTTACTGTTGTCATAATCAATCACATTAATAAATTCCGGCTGTTGAACTGGAACCGAAACAGGAAACGGAGCTACATAATTGCCCAACCTGTCAATAACATGAACCTTGCCGGGTGTAGCAATCAAAAGCTGAAGTTTTCCATTATTGAAATAATCAATCTGCCGGACATTGCCAACAACCGGTCCATCCAATTGAAGTGTCCAACGTGCTTTTCCATCCGATGAGAGGTAATGCAACAAACCCATTGAGTCCTGAAATATTACATCATGTTGCTTTGAGGCATGATTTCGGACAGAAAAGAGTGAAGATGTTATGGGTGACTGAAGAACAAGTTGAATGCCCGGCTTAGTATTGGCCGAGGATGACGAAGCATCTTTAGCGGGTTCCAAAATGAGATGGGTATAAAATGTTTCATTCAGGTTACTGAATTGAACTGCACCCAAACCGGGCCTGCTTAATATTAATGGATTGTTTACAAAGATCCTCTTCCACTCAGGAGTCAGTTGTTGTAACAAAAAATTTTTAACGAGAGCAACATTAATGTAAAAACTTACATTCGATTCAAGCAAGGTTGATTCAAGAAACTGATTAGTTAAAACCGATTTACCCCAAACTTCTTCCATATCGATGTCATCAAGAAACCGTTTGAGGTCTGCCTGATGTTCAGCAAGAAAAAATGTGTTGCCTGAAACAACGTAGTAGGTTTGTTTAAACCCTTTAACCAGTGGCCCGAAAAACTTACCTGTCAGGTTATTCAACTCGATTTTGCGTATTTCATAAACTCCGTAGGGTTCTGCATAGAGTGAATCGCTGCGTTCCGTTGCCCTTGAGAGCTTTTCGAAAGCCTGGACCCAGACGGCCTTGTTGGATACATCAAACAAAAGCACTGGCACGGTCTCCAACTTTTTACGTTCAAGCCAGCAAATCGAAATTTGCTTTCCTAACGCTGCAAACAATGATTCAACATCAATTGAAGCCAATGAAGTCATCAATGGAGCTATACCAACAAACATCATGAATGAGAATCAATTCGCAGGAAAGATAATTAATTATATCGCGCAGCGCGAAATGCTACCACCAATTGAAACCTACATGACGGCCAATCAAGTAGGAAAAGGTTTCCGTAAATGGTGTGAATCAACATCAACGTCACCATCTGGATGCCACCTAGGTCTCTGGAGAATTGCGGCAATCCCCTTGGAGGACAAAGAACTTGAGAAACACAGAGAAGCAATACTACAGCTACAGACAAGCATCATAAATCTACCAACACAGAACGGGTTTTCTCCAACGAGATGGCAAAAAGTTGTCAATGCAATGCTTGAGAAAATACTAGGGAAACCGATGCTGCATAAATTGCGTGTGATACACATATTAGAGGCTGATTACAACTTGGTGCTTAAAGAAATATTTGGGAGGAGACTGATGTGGCATTGTGAATCGCACGGGAGACTCGGAGACCTGCAGGACGGATTTTGCAAAGGACGATCGACAACAAGAACGTTGCTACATAATGAACTATTCGCAGATTTCAACAAACGACGGCGAATCAACAATTTCATCGGGATGACAGACATATCGGGATGTTTCAACAGAATTATACCGTCCTTGATATCACTACTGAACAGGAAGAATGGATGCCCCGAGAACGCTGTTACCATGCATGCAACAACATTACAAAAAGCTCAGTATCATTTAAAAACAAAGCATGGCATATCTCAAACCCATTATCAACACTCAAATCTGACGCCCGTCTATGGAAACGGACAAGGAGCAGGCGACTCACCAGCGCAATGGAATCAAGAGAGCGTACTATTATTCGATCTTTATCAAACCAAAGTTCGTGGCGCAACCATAACAAACAGCGCTGACAATACAACTATCTCCATCCCTCTGGCCGCGTTTGCAGATGATACAAACCTTCTGGGCAATGACGAA
>CAYNIH010000135.1:0-7195 GCA_964397115.1 uncultured Roseivirgaceae bacterium
AAAATCATGCCTTCGGGCCGGTCTTGCAGAAACTCAAAGGCCGCTGTTTCGTTTTCAATAAAGGATTTTTTTACATAGAGCAGTAAAACAGTAAGCAGGCAAAGCAGCACAAAGAGCAGCCTTTTGTTGGCCCCGAATATTGATTTAGTTTCGCGATGAATTGGCATACACCGAACAGGCAGTGAGTAAAGATGGCTAAATTAACGTTTCTGGCAGTTGGGTTTCTATTGACCGTTGTAGGGTTAGTCGCCAGCACGGGTGTACGGGCACAATCCAGCCTTAAAAAAGATACCACCATTATTCTGATTTCCGACCTGGGCGTTCAACTGGAGTGCACACAAGCCCTCAATGACCTGTATAACTTTAAGTTTGACAGGGCCGAAGCACAATTCAGGTACATGCGGTATAAGTACAAATGGCATCCGCTACCCTTTTTTTTCATGGGCATGATTGAGTGGTGGAAGATTATGCCCAACACCAAAAATGAGGCCTACGACAAAACTTTTTTTGCCTATATGGATTCCACCATCTTGGTTGCTGAGAACTTGTTCAAAAACCATCCGGAATATAAAATTGAAGCAGCTTTTTTTCTGTCGGCTGCGTATGGCTTCAAAGGTAGGCTTTACTCCGATGAATTTCGTAAGAACTGGCGTAAGGCGGCATCAGCCGGAAAAAATGCGCTCGATTACCTGGAAGTAAGTAAATCAAAACAGGAATTGAGTCCGGAACTATTATTTGGTGATGCCCTGTTCAACTATTTTTCAGTGTGGGTACCCGAAAATTATCCGGCACTAAAGCCGATACTCTGGTTTTTTCCTAAAGGTGATAAAAAACTGGGCCTCGAGCAGCTCAAGGAAGTTTCGTACAACGCGTTTTACACCCGCACCGAAGCCATGGTGTGGCTGATGCGAATTTTGAACAATTATGAGAACGATGACGCGCGGGCTTTTCAGATCAGCGAATACCTGTACCAAACCTATCCTGATAATCCGTTTTTTCACCGGTACTATGCCCGCATGTTGTATGGCATGGGCCGGTATGCACAGGCAGAACCGGTTTGTAAGGCTATTCTTAACCGGGTGGATAGCGCCTATGTCGGCTATGAGGCAAACACGGGCCGGTATGCTGCCTTTTTTCTTGGCCAGATCTATGAAGCGCGCAGAAACTATGATGAAGCAAAAAAATACTATCAGTTGTGCATCCGTTATGCTGAAGAACTTGACTTACGCGAGTCGGGATACTATTTATATTCCCTGATCGCGCTGGGCGAAATTGCCGAAAAGCAGGGAAACAAGAAGGAGGCAGAAAAATATTTTAAAGAAGTGAAAAAGCGGGCCAAACGAAAAGACGAAGCCTTTAAAGCCGCTAAACGCAGGTTAAAGAAGATGGAGAAGGTAGATTAGGGTCGTTGTTCGTTATTCGGTGCCGGTTGTTGGGCCATCGTAAATTAGCTTGATAAATAATATTTTTGTGAAGCACACCGTTAGAGCAATCCAGGAAAGTAAACGAATAACCACTGACGAACAACCAACAACCAGAGCGTGGAACTCCGCGATTTCATTGTCACCCCGTTGATCATCCTGCTGGTGTATGGGGTAGCCTTTCACCTGCGCAGACGTTTTACCGATGATACTATCCGCAGGTATTATTTTCCGGCACTCACGTTAAAGTTGTTCTGTGCCATCGCGCTGGGCTTTCTGTACCAGTATTATTACGAGGGTGGCGATACGTACAACTTTCATACCCACGGCAGCCGTCACATCTGGCGTGCTTTTATGGATGACCCGGTAATCGGCTGGAGGCTACTCACCGCGAATAGCGAATACAGCCCGGGTGTTTATAAGTATGCCAGTAACATCTGGTTTTATACCGATCCCGATTCGTATTTTGTTATCCGCGTGGCGGCCTTGTTGGACCTGCTTACTTTTTCTTCTTATTCGGCTACGGCCTGTTTATTTGCGGTGCTGTCTTTTGTGGGAGGGTGGGCGTTGTTTCTTACCTTTTACCGCATTCGCCCTGACCTGCACCGGCTTATCGCAGGGGCAACACTTTTCATTCCATCGGTAATTTTCTGGGGTTCGGGATTATTGAAAGATACGCTTACACTGGCTGCACTCGGTACACTTACTTTTTCCGTTTACGAATTGTTTGGTCAGAAGCGTATTTCAGCGGGCAAGATAATGCTGCTGGTGGTAAGCGGCTGGATTATTTTTTCGGTAAAGAAATACATCCTGATGAGTTTTGCTCCGGCCGTGCTCTTGTGGCTGTATTTCGATCACCTCATGCGCATCCGGTCGCGCATGCTGCGCCTGCTGCTGATTCCTTTTATTCTTTCCGGCATCGTGGCCAGCGGTTACTATGCGCTGGTGCTGGTGGGGGCCGATGATCCGCAATATTCGCTCGACCGCATCGCCATCACCGCCCAGATAACCGCACACGACATTGGCTTTTACACCGGCCGGGATGCGGGCAGTACCTATAGCCTGGGCGAACTGGACGGCACTTTCTCGGGCATGCTTTCAAAGGCTCCGCAGGCCATCCTGGTTTCGTTATTCAGACCCTGGTTGTGGGAGGTGAAAAATCCGCTCATGGTCCTTTCCGCTCTTGAAAGCCTCCTGTTTCTGAGTTTAACCTTGTGGGTGGTATTTAAAAAACCGCTGGATTTGTGGCGCGCCCTGGGTCAGCCCGTGGTGCTGTTCTGCCTGGTATTCAGCCTCATCTTTGCCTTTGCAGTAGGGGTGTCCACGTTTAACTTCGGCACGCTGGCGCGGTATAAAATTCCATTGATGCCTTTCTATGCCCTGGCGCTGATCTTTATTTATCATCATTCAAACAGGGAGAGGAAATGGGCTGCATTGGAAGAAACAGAATAAAGCGCTTCTACCTTTTTGCGCCCCTCCTGGCCCATCACTATACGGAGTGTTGCATCGTTGATTAGTTTTTCCAGAGAGGCTACCCATTCTTCCGCGTTGCCCGCCAGGAAGCCATTTATGCCCTGGTCAATGATTTCCGTATTGACGCCAACAGGCGAGGCCACGCAGGGAATTTCCATGGCCATGTATTGAAGGGCCTTGAAGCCGCACTTGCCGCGGGTCCATTCGTCATCGGGCAGGGGCATGATGCCGATGTCCATTTTCAGCAGATCGCGCGCCTCATGTTCCTTGCTCCACGGAATGAACGTGACGCGATCCAACGGTAACTCCGGATTGCGGTCGGCAATGATCAGAAAAGTAACCCGGTGAAATTTTTCTTCCAGTCGTTGGATTACCGGCACGATGCCATCCAGGTACTTTAGCGTAGAGTGCGAGCCGGTCCACCCGATGGTGATGCGGGAAGGGTCTCGTTCAACAGTGTATCGCTTGGGGTTGTGGAGCGTTTCCGTATCAATGGTGGTTGGATTAATCACTACCCGGCTGTTGAACTTCCGGGCATAACCGGCCAGGTAAGCATTGCCGCAGCTGATGCGGTAACTCCACCGGCAAATGAAGCCTGCCTTGCTTCGCCACCGCAGCATACGCTCAACAAAGGATTCACGGTTTTTGTCTGTCAGCCAGATGGCATCGTCAAAATCGTAAATAATTTTTTTGCGAAAAACTTTTGCGATGATCCATTCAAACACCGGTGAGCCTACAGGTGCCGCCTCGCGGTGAATGAATACCATGGAATAAGCCGGAAGCGTTGGCAGCATGACCAAGCGCCTGAAAAGGCCGCGGAACAAGATCGCCAGTTTGTGAAGGGCCTTACCACGAGCGTACAATACCCGCCAGTCGGATGAGGCCGTGAACGACTGCATCCGGATGGTAAAGCCTTGTTGTCTGAGGATAGGAAGATATTGTTCAAACCGGAAGCGCTGGGAGGGAGCCTCGCCAGGTGGGTAGGGGACGAGAAAAAGAATTTTATTGTGATGACGAGGCATTCAATAGGCTTGAGGTTTCAAGTTAATTTTTTTTGCGATGTTTGAAGCAGATGCTCAAGGCACAAATAAACAACCTGATAACCCGGTTTAAGCGTTTTTTTCCGGAAGGTAGTTTTGCGCATAACCTGCTGGTTACATTTTCCGGAAACGCCTTAGCCCTGTTTCTCGGATTGTTGTTTACACCGTTTATCGCCCGGCTTTACGGACCGGAAGCATACGGGGTATTCGCTCTTTTTGCTGCGCTGATAAATAATATCTCGCCTCTGATTACCTGGCAATTCCCCACCGGTTACCCTACCATTAAAGATGACCAAGAATTTTATGGAGTGGTGCAACTTAATCTGTTGGTGGTTGGCGTAATGGTTTTTCTTTGCCTGTTGGTAGCCGGCATGGCAGGTGGGCGGTTGCTGGCGTGGTTAAGTTTGAAAGAACTAACCCCCTACCTGTGGCTTATGCCCCTTTATTTTCTGTTGATAGGTGTTGAGCAAATTACCCGGGGCTGGAGCATCAGGCTTGCCGAATTCAAGCGCAGTGCAAGCGGGCGCGTTGGCGCCACCTTATCCAGCAAAGTAACCACCTTGTTGTTTGGCTTTGGCGTGCGGGCCGATGCGTGGGGGATAATGCTTGGCGATGTGCTGCAATACCCGGTGGAGGGGTTGTGGCGTATCAGCAGCAACATGGGTTTGCAGCTCAGGCAAATCCTACGAAAGTGGTATGCAGGAAATGTGTTGCAATTAATGCACCGCTACCGGGCTTACCCAAAGTACATTACTACGGGGTTGTTGCTGAGCAATTTTAGTAATCAGCTTCCCGTGTATATGCTCGCCTACTCCTACAACCAAGCCACGGTGGGATTATTTGCGCTGGCCTCAAGCCTGGTGACCATGCCCATCAATGTATTGGTTATGTCATCCACCACGGTGTTTTTAAAAAAAGCTTCCGAACTCTATCACCACCGGCCGGATGAACTTGGCGATGCGGTAGAAAGGCTTTACCGGCAGTTCACCGGCTTAAGCACTGTGCTGTTGGTGGGCCTCGCGCTGGTTGCTCAACCTGTATTTGTGTTGTTATTCGGAGAGGCATGGAGCGAGTCGGGGGTGTTTGCTGCCTTGCTGGCCATGAGCTTTGTTCCTGCTGTAACCGCTCAGCCCCTCAGCACACTGTTCCGCATCATGCAACGGGAACGCATCAACTTTTTATTGAATGTACTGGGCATTGTGCTGCGGGGCGGGGCACTGCTAGCAGGAGCAACATTGGGTGGTGCCCGCACTACGCTGGCAGGGTATGCGCTGGCTACTGCACTGACGCATTACCTGATGCTTTGGGTGATCTTTTCGCTCTGTAAGGTTTCGTTGAAAAAACTGATGGCGGATGCGTTGCTTACGGTTTTACTGCTGGCCGGTGTGGCAGCGTTTTATAATTTTGCTTTCTAGATGATTCAGAAAACAGATCAAACAAAAGAGTTGAGCAGGTTGCGTACACTTGCCGGATACGTGCGGTACTACTGGATAAATGCAATTAAGTTTTTCCGCAGGTGGTTACCCGGCCGTCATCAGCTTACCTCCACTACTTCGTACAACCGTTATCCGGAAATATTTGCAGTTGTGTGCGATGCATTTAAAGAGCACAATACGGCAGATTTGAAAATATTATCGTTCGGCTGTTCGACCGGTGAAGAATGTTTTACGCTGAACGAATATTTCCCCGGGGCCGCCATCATCGGTGCCGATATAAACCGGCTCAACCTGGCCAGAGCTGCCTGGCGCAACCGGCATAAGAACATCGGGTTTATCTACAGCAGTACCGAAAATCTCCGGGCACATGCGCCTTATCACCTCATTTTCTGCATGTCGGTTTTATGCCGTTGGGAAGACACTAAAGACCTTGATGATTGCGGACACATTTATCCGTTTGAAAAATTCAACGCAACCGTTACAGAGTTGGCGTCACTTTTGGCGGAGGGCGGTGTTTTGGTGATTTACAACAGCAACTTCAGGTTTGAGGATACGGATATCTTTTCAAACTTTGAAATTATTCCCGCTCCGGTAAGCAACAGTGGGTTTGTTCATAAATTTAACCGCTATAATAAGCGGGTTAACGAAATTCACCGGAATTGCATTTACCGTAAATTGCGCGGATGAATATCCTGTTGGTCAGCATTAGCGCCCCGCCCCAGAATACTCCCGAAAGCCTTCAGGTGTTGAAATATGCGCGCTACCTGGCCAGCACATCAAATCTTACGGTTTTAACCATTGAAGCGGATAGCAAAGGCTGGCGCAAGGCCGACCCGACCCTTCAACATTCCATCCCTGTGCGGTTTATCCGGTTGCCGCATTACCGGTTGCTGAGTCGTGTGGCAGTGCGGTTTTTTAAAGTAATTCTTCGGCCGGATGAAGACTTCCTCTTTCATTGGCAATGGCGTAAGGCCGTTCAGCGCATTGGACAACGGCCGGATGTGATTTATACCCGTGCGACCCCATACAGCTCGGCTGTGATGGGATTGAAACTGAAAGAATTTTTTAACGTGCCGTGGGTTATGCACCTGAGCGACCCGTGGACGCTCTCACCGCATCTTAACTTCAGCAACTCCCTGTTGCACTACCAGAGAAAGACCGAACGGTTATGCTTCGAAAAGGCCGACATCATTTCGTTTACTTCGCACGAACAGATAGAAAGTTATACCCAACTTTATCCCCGCCTGGCACCTAAGTTTCGGTTTTTCCCCAACGTGTACAACGATGAAGAACTGAAGCCGAATCCCTTTTTTTTCGGAGATAAACTGATTGTTCTGCATTCCGGTAATTTTTATGGTGAAGGACGCAACCCGGAATATTTGTTTAATGCATTAAGACAGCTGGCAAGCAAGTATCCGGACCGGCTTTCGGCATGCGAGTTTGTTTTCATTGGCCGTGTTAACCGCGAAACTAAAAAGGCATTTGATGCATGCGGATTTCCTAATGTAAGGGTAATCGAAGAATTTACCTTCGAAACACTGGTTGCTCTACAGCGCACGGCCCATGTTTTCCTGCTGTTCGACTGGCTGTTTGCTGCTCAACGTTCGGAATTTTTCTTATCGAAAATACTGGCCTACATGACCATGCAACGGCCCATCCTCGCCCTTGCTGCCCCCGACAGTACCTGCTTCCGCATCATCCAGGATAAATACGGAATTTGCTTTCATCATCACGATGCCGAGGGGATAGCTAACTGGCTGGCCGAGGCGGTTTTGCACTTCAGGCAGCGCAACACTGATTTTTTTAAGGTCGCACCGCCTGATCC
>CAYNIH010000136.1:0-7193 GCA_964397115.1 uncultured Roseivirgaceae bacterium
AATCGGATGATTCGTACTCTTTTTTATACCAGGATGCCCTTGCCTCTTCAAGATTCATTTTCAACACGTCAATATAGGGAAGCCATTGGTCGCGGTCGATCCAGAATTTGCGTTGGCGCTCACCATTAACCAGGCAAGCGGTTGTCGGGCCATGTGCATCGAAAATGACAAGGCCTTTGCTCTTGGCCTTGAGGTATTTAAGAGTATCGAGCGAAATTTCATAATCGCTGATTGGAACGAAAACATACACCTGGCAGTTGAGTAATTTTTTCATGTCAGCCGGTAAAATGGGATCCATAAAGCCGGTTTGCCGCTCAAGCCGGTTATTCATATCAACAAACTTCAGGCTGATAATATCCCCTTGATCATTTTTTGAAGTAATATGATCCAGGTTTATTCCCTGATAACCTTTAAAAACTTCTTTTACGTTGTCCACATCCACTGACCGGACGTGTGTTACCGGAACAATTTCAATTTTATTCCCTGCTAAAACTGATAAGGCAATTACCGGATGGGCAACACATCCCCACTTTTGAACCAAATCGCCCGCGTGGGTAACAATGTGATCGCGCGGAATCGGACCAATAACTGCTATGCGTTTCATTTCACCGGTAACGAGCTGTTGTAAATTATCAATTCTTCTCATCAGCACCTAGAAAAGCTGCTCCAAAAACCCCTGCACTGTCGCCCAGTTTTGGTTTCAAAATGGGAGTATCCAGCCGGTTATTGAACAGGTGCTTGCGCAATGACTCAACCCCTTCGGTATAAACCAGCTCAATATTACCTACGCCACCGCCAATCACGACCACATCCGGATCAAGGATGTTAAGCACCACGCTAAGGCCCAGTCCGAAAAAATGGGTGAGCCGCTCCATGGTTAATCGGGCGGCATCATCGGTTCCGCTTTGGGAAAGGCTGTAAATTTCTTTTAGGTTTTTTCTTGATCCGGTAAGACTCTGGTAATACTTTTCAAGCGATGGCCCCGCCAGAATTTTCTCAACACACCCCGATTTTCCGCAATAACATGTACCACCTGTTTCATCCAGAAAATTGTGCCCCCATTCTCCCGCAATGCCGTGCAAGCCATTAAGCACCTTACCATTCACCACAATACCACCGCCCACACCTGTGCCGATAATTACGCCAAATACAACCTCGGCATCAGGGCAAAGTTCCGGAACGACCCCCATGCGGGTTTCTGCCAATGCAAAACAATTGGCATCGTTGGCCATTACAATTGGAACCTGTAACCGCTTTTCAAGATCGCGCCTGAGCGGCTGCCCGTTAAGACTAACCGAGTTGCTGTTTTTAAGTAATTGAGTTGCGGGGTCAAGGGTTCCGGGTGTACCGATGCCGATCTGAGAAGGTTGGCCTGCCTGTTCGATCATTTGCTGCACAAGCTTTGTTACCTGCTGCAACACATGACCATACCCTTTATCTGCTTCAGTGGGTATTCGATTCCGGTAAATTACCTCCGGGTTTTGGGGCGATGTAAGGATAATTCCTTCAATTTTGGTTCCACCCAGATCAATTCCCCAAAGATGCTGCTCGCGTTTACTCATACGTTTATCACTACCGCCTCCCAAGGCCTAAGCATTGAAAGTTTAGATTTCCGCAGATAATTTCCAATAAGTAAAGTACCCTCAGGTAGCGAAATATCAAGCGGTTCGTCAGAAAAATTAACGGCTACAAACAGCGTTTGCTTATTATGTGAACGATAATATGCAAACAGGCGGGTATCGTCAGGATGGGCCAGTTTAAAACTTCCCTTACTCAAGGCGGGACATACTTTCCGCAGCCTTACCATCTTTCGGAAATAGTTTAGGATAGAACCGGCATCGGATTCCTGCGTACTGACATTGATGGTTTCTTTATTTGGGTTCACCGGCATCCATGGAACAACAGTTGAAAACCCGGCAAACTCCGAATTATCCCATTGTACTGGTGTACGAGCATTATCACGGCCTGCATAATTGATCACTTTTAGAAATTCTTCCGGGTGTTTACCGGTACTACGTGCCACTTCCCAGGCATTTCGCGACTCTATATCAACAACCTCGTCAATTGAATTGAGGGTAAGGTTGGTCATTCCAAGCTCATCGCCCTGATATATAAACGGAGTGCCGCGCAAGGTTAGTAATAAAGTTAACAGTAATTTTGCAGACTGGTGGTGATAGGTGTTGTCATTGCCCCATCGTGACACCATTCTCGCGAAATCGTGGTTACCCAAAAAAATGCTTCCCCACCCATTGGTAAGCGCGGCATCCCAGGTGGCAAACACTTGTTTAAAATCCTGGAGTGTCCACGGCACTGGATCAAAGCGTCCACCCGGGCCTTGATCGAGGAACATATGACCAAAATGGAAAATCATATCCAGGCCACTTCCCGGTTGGAGATAATCCAAAACGTTGGCGGGCGTTATACCAGGCCCTTCACCTACAGTAAAGCAGTCATACTCATCCCAAACGTCTCTGCGCAACTCGGCAATAAATTCTTTTAACCGTGGTCCATTGGCATAATAGCGTTCAATAATCTTATTAAAATCATCCGTATCGGCATCCGGAAAATCAGTGTGTTTCGAAATGGCTGTAATTACATCCAGCCGGAAAGCGTCAACACCTTTGTTGAGCCAAAACTTCATTATCTCTTTAAATTCCTTTCTCAAAGCAGGGTTCTCCCAGTTTACATCGGGTTGTTCTTTTGAGAACAGGTGCAGGTAATATTCTCCGCTTTGCCCGTCATGGTGCCAGGCGCTGCCGCCAAAAAATGATGGCCAGTTATTGGGAGGATGGCCCTCAATTCCCTTTTTCCAGTAGTAATATTCGCGGAACGGATTGGATATGGATTTTCGTGATTCCATAAACCAGGGATGTTGGTCGGAAGTATGATTGACCACAATGTCCATAATCAACCGGATACCGCGTTGATGAAGCCCGGCAAGCAATTTCTCGAAATCGCTCATCGTACCAAACTGCGGGTCGATGGAGCGATAGTCGCTTATGTCGTAACCTCCATCAATACCCGGTGATTGGTAAATAGGATTGAGCCAGACAGCATCAATGCCTAAACTTTTAATGTAGTCCAGTTTTTCGATGATTCCGCACAGGTCGCCAACGCCATCGCCATCTCCATCCTTAAAACTGCGGGGATAGATTTGGTAAACCACAGCCTCTTTCCACCAGGGGATTGCCATAGGTTAGTGTCCTCCTTTGCCGGTAACCGGCTGTTGGTGATGATAGGGGGCCGGTTTAACCCCTACCAAGGCTAAAGCAGCAACGATTAATAAAATTCCGGCTGTTAGCACGGCATTGCGCGGATCGTTGTTAAGAAAATTCTTAAGAATAAAACCGAAGGTAACGTTTTGAAGAATCATGGGTATTACAATCATGGTGTTGATTATGCCCATGTACACGCCATACCGTTCTTTTGGAATAGCTCCCACCACCAGCAGGTATGGTATTCCCATCATGCTGGCCCACCCCACCCCAAATCCGGAGATAGCTACAAATAAAAGTTCTTTTTCAGTAATGAAGGGAAAGAATACAAAACCGGTCCCGGCCAGAACCAGGCAAATCAGGTGGATATATTTGGGATTGTATTTTTTTGCAAGCCAGGCCAATGCGAAGGCGGTGGCAAAAGTTACAATGTTATACCATCCATTAACCAATCCGGTGAGGCTCACTGCTTGTTCATACTCGTTTGGGTTGGAGGCGGGAGTAACACCATAAACAGAAAGGGCAACACTCTTTGAAGCATTCTGCCAGTAACAAAACAAGGCATACCATTGGAACAGGTACACCAGTGCAAGTTGCCACATTACTGCAGGCATCTGCCGTACAGCAGCCACGATGTCTTTAAACGGACTAAATAGATTTACCTTTTGAGTCCGGAGGCGGGCAAGTTCGCCTTCATCAGGCGGTAATTCGGGAGTAGTGCGGATACTCCAGAGTACAGAGGCTATTGAACAAAATGAACCAAAGAAAAAGGAAGCAAAAACCCAGTTGGGGATTGCCCCTGTTTTGCCGATGATCACCAGCGGAAAAAGAAATAACGACAAGTTGGCGAGGGTTTGGCCAAACCCGGTAAAAAAACTTTGCGCCTGAAATCCAATCCGCTGCTGGTCAGCCGGCAGGCGATCGGCAATAAAAGCGCGGTAAGGTTCCATGGCCGTATTATTTCCTGCATCCAGAATCCACAGCAGCCCGGCAGCCATCCACAGCGAACTGCTGAAAGGATAAAGAAACAGGGCTATACTGCAAATAAGGGCGCCCGCCAGAAAGTAGGGATGCCTCCTTCCCCACCGGCTACTCCAGGTTTTATCACTTAAAGCCCCGATAATCGGTTGTACCAGCAAACCGGTTACCGGGCCGGCCAAGTTCAGCATCGGAATCTGATCAGGCGTAGCGCCGAGGAAGTCATAAATAGGATTAACGGCACTTTGTTGCAAACCAAAAGAATATTGAATGCCGAAGAACCCAACATTCATGTTGATAATTTGCCAAAAGGACAGCCGTGGTTTAATCATAAACTCAGTTTATTGGCCCTGTAGATAGCGGGTTGTTAACGGATTAAATGTTCGCCACGAATGCCAGAACTCCTGGTAAGCTTGCAGCGGGGTAAGCTGACTGCCCTTTAACTTTCCTTCAGTGCATGTTCCGTTCCAGTTCCATTTTGAAGCTGTCTGCTCATCAGTCAACACCCCGTTTTGCACAGCAAAACGAAGCGAATCGGGACGCATCCATACATGGAACGAAGCCGAGTCAGGTTCAACGGCCACAACTACCAAAACATCATTGAACCGGTCGTTGATTAGCCTCTTTTTGTTCAGCGTAATCCAATCATAAGCCCGTGCATGATTGCGTAAGGTTACACCAACCACCAAGGACTTATCCTGCCATGAAACAGAATCCGTGCGTGTAAGCCGGCTTTTTGTTTTCCCCTCGTCATAGTTAGCCAACTGAAGGTAAGACTTGGAAAATTCATTATCCGGTTGCAGGATAAGTGTATTCGGATGCCAGCTAATCCAGGCTGCGAGCGTCATCTGTTCGCTGGGTATTTCCTCCAACTGCATTCCGGTTAGCGGACCAGCTACAGCCTTGCCATTCACCTGCCGCCACCATGAGCGGGTGCGGCTATCTTCAAACATGGCATTGAAGTGGTCCATTCCGACAAGCCTGAAACTCTCTGCTTCTCCATTAACTAACGGATTGAAAACACGGCCTGCGCGACAAACCGTACAATAGGTTACCATTACCGGAATACCCCCAACAGAATCACGCACCTGGTGGTGATAGCCAATCAGTTCAATCGGGTATGCACGGGATTGCCCATTGAGGGTAACCCCGATAACGAGTTGCTGGGGAAGCACCTTATTATCGGCTACAGGAGCCATCACCTTATTTTTCGGCTCGTAAAACATTTTATCAGCCTGCATTTTATAAGTAATCAAGCCGGCAACCAATAACCAGATTGCTATTAATATAACCACTCCAACACGCATTAAGCGGCTGCCATTTTTAAAGCTATTTGCAGCCAGATAGGTTATACCCAGCACACCGAAAACCCGTATATAATTGATGGCATTGTGTAAGAAGTAAGCAAAGCGGAGTGAATCCTGCTGCTGACTGCCCGGAAAGGGCATAATGAAATACACGCGGCCAATTTCAGCGGCAATCAAAACGAAGAGCCAGCTAAATAACAGATAGTACTTTATTTCACTTTTCACTAAGGTGTACCGGTTAAAGTATTGTTTGGCTTTTTGCGTGTGGTAACCTTTGAAACTATCCACTCGCCAACTTTGCGTCCTTGCTTAACCCCCTCGTCAATGGCGGCCATGTAATGAATGCCTCCATAGAAACGGCTAATTGCGGCCTCAGCACTGGCCTCCATAAACGACTTGAAACTCCGTGCCGGTAAACCGAACTCCAGTTCGGTGTCATCGGTAAACTCAAAATTTTTACCGAAAAAATCAGTAAGCATCACTGCTGCGGCCGTGGAAATAACACTGTGGCCGCTGGTGTGTTCAGGAAAGGGCGGGGTTTGCAACAAGGGCACCCAATTCTCATCAATATATTGGTTAATGTAGGTTTCGGGGCGTACCAGGCTGCTGCGATATTTTTCATCCCAGCAACTGATGAAACCATCGGCCAGGGCAATGGACACGCGCGCATAGGCTTCGGCTGATGTAGCCATATCGGTTTGCTTACTTTCGCATGCCACCCGTGCAATGTTTATCCAGTGCCCACCCGGAGAAATTTTCTTCGTTGCAAACATAACGTGGCCGTGCACATTCATCACAAATGGATTGCAGTCCCAGAAAGAGGCGATCTGTCGCTGCTCATCCGTTAAATTTTTACCCGCTTCGTAAACGGCAAAAGCAGCTTTAAAAAAAGGGCTGCCCTTTTTTGTAGAAAACGGAACGGGGGGCACTGGAATAAACTGGGTGGAAGAATCAAGCACAAATGGCCGAAGGGTGGTCCAATGCGGTTCAATGGCGTCCATATAGGCTGGTGGTGTAGGTCGCCACCTGCCCGGCTCTTCGGTGATGGTAAATTTTGGAAATGACCTCGATTGCTTGTAATTATCCTTATTTGCCCAGTCAAGTACATGACTGGCCACTGCTTTACCATAATTTACCGAACGATCAAAAACGTTCTCAGGTATGCCTGTTTGCCTGAATTCATTCATCACCTGATGGTAAAAGGCATCTAGGTCGGTTTCTGAAAAAATCAATGCACGACCAACCTGCAGGGCAGCCTGTACAGAGGCCAGGCCGTATGAATATTCTTTTCCCTGCTCAGGTTGAGGCAGCGGGCTAAGATCATTTAATTGACCAGACAATGAAATTAAACCGGGATGAAACGGCACAAGCGCTTCATACGCTGCAATTGTTGAGTAAGCATATACCCGGCTGGCTACAGGCGGTGAAAAAATATCGTGCACCATGCGGTCGGTAATGGCCTTTATGGAGCGGTGCAAAAAATCCGGATTATTAGCTGCTTTATGGTAATCATGATTACCGGTTTTACATCCGGCTACCAACAATAGTGAAATGACAAGAATGCTAACTCGGTTCATAATTAATCTATCCGTTTATTTCTGTTTTATACCAGCTCTGTTATAAACTACACCTTTAATCTCCACCGTTTTCCACCGGGCAGGCAATGAAGGTTGATTCTTGATAATACCTGCAT